>JBPYDW010000176.1:0-3534 GCA_051986335.1 Vulcanimicrobiaceae bacterium
AAGCGTACGTCCATGCTGCGCAGAACAGGGTATCGTTAAATGAAGGCAAACGTCAAGCGTCGATGCGTGCGGCCGGCGACGCCGTTAACATAGAAGATCTGCGACGGCTGGCGCAGCGCCGGCTGCCGCGCGTCGTTTTCGATTATATCGACGGTGGTGCCGACGGCGAGACGACGCTGCGCGAAAACTGCCGCGCTTTCGACCGCATTCGGTTTCGGCCTCGCAATGCGGTTGCAAACGCTCCTTGCAAACTGCAGACGACCGTTTTGGGAATGACGTTGGATCTGCCGTTCATGCTGGCACCGGTCGGCAGCAGCCGTCTCTTCTTTCCGCGCGGCGAGTGCGTTGCCGCTGCTCAAGCCGGCGCGGCGGGGACCGCGTACGTTCTATCGACGCTCTCGGGGTGCAAGCTCGAGGAGGTCAAGAGCGCTACGCCCGGACCGGCCTGGTATCAACTGTATCTCATTGCGGGGCGTGAGGTCGCGAGCGCCGCGATCGCGCGCGCACGCGAGGCTGGTTTCGCGGCCCTCGTCGTAACGATCGACACGGCGGTCGCCGGCAACCGCGAGCGGGACGTTCGCAACGGCGCCAAAGAGCTCACCGGCGGCAACGTTCGAAAAATGCTGCCGTACGCACCGCAGATTTTGGCGCGCCCGCGCTGGCTCTACGATTTCCTGCGCGACGGCGGCATGATGAAGTTCCCCAACGTGCTTTTGCCGGGGATCGGTCCGATGGCATACGCCGACGTCGCCGCCGCGCTCGAGCACTCGACGGTTGCGTGGGAAGACGTCGCTTGGATCCGCGAGCAATGGAATGGGCCGATCGTCGTCAAGGGCGTGCTTACACCGGAAGACGCACGACGCGCTGTTGACGCTGGGGCCGACGCGATCGTCGTCTCGAATCATGGCGGACGACAACTCGACGGGGTGGCTGCGACCGTCGAGGCGCTGCCGGAAATCGTCGACGCGGTCGGCGGACGCGCCGAGGTTTACTTGGACGGCGGAATAAGGCGCGGCAGCGACGTCGTTAAGGCGCTCTGCTTGGGCGCACGAGCGGTTTTGGTTGGAAGGGCCCATGCCTACGGGTTGGCGGCCGGCGGTGGCGCGGGTGTCGCCCGAGCGATCGAAATACTTCGTACCGATATCGTTCGCACGATGCGCCTGCTGGGATGCCACGACGCCGGCACGCTCGACCGGTCGTACGTTGAAGTTGCACGTTCTGGGACGCCTGCCTAAAGGGGGCGTTGCCATCATCGGCAGCCGTAAGCCTCCGCCCGAAGCTGCGGAGTTCGCCTATCGGCTTGCGTTCGAGCTCGGGGAGCCGGTCGTTGCCGGACTCGCGCACGGCATCGACGCCGCAGCGCATCGCGGAGCGCTCGACGCGGGCACGCCGACGGTTGCCTTCGTCCCATATGGCTTTGGTGCGACCGATCCGCCCGATCACGCCGAGCTCGAAGATGCCATCGTTAGAGCCGGCGGCGCGATAGCAACGCTGCTACCGCCCGGAACGCCGGCCTCGCAAGAATCGCGTGTCGCGCGCGACCGTCTCCAAGCCGAGCACGCGCGAGCGGTGGTGCTGATTTGCAGCGAGATCGGCGGTGGCGCGCTTTATACGATGCGATTCGCGCGCGAGCTTGAGCGCGCCAGATTTGCGCTCTCGCCGCCGACATCAGCGTCCGCCGCGCCGGCCTGGGCGGGCAACGTCGAATGCATGGCAGAGGGTGCCACGCCCTTGCCGTTCGACGTCGAAGCGGCGCTCGCGATCATCTCACGATGAGCGAAGCCGCCGTTTGAAAACGGCTATGCGCGGGGGTACGAGCCAGTCTTGCGCGAATCTTAACGGCTGAGGTTACTCCGACTACACACTTTCTCTGCTACTGCGAAGGAGAGTATCTATGCGATTGTTATCGGCAGCGCTGTGTACGACGGTCGCCGGCGCGCTACTCGCGAGCTGTTCCGGCAGCACTTCACAAACGAACGGCGCCGGGGCGAGCACCGTACCGGTAGTGCCGATGAGCCGTTCGCACCACCATAACCCCAAACCGGTCTGGTATTTCCCAGCGAACCTCTACGATAACGGCGTCGTCGTCGAGCCCGCATTTCATCAAGTCTTACGCGGACTTCACGCAGCCAGCCCCACCCCGCCCCCCAAAGGCATGTACGTGAACGAGTTTGCCGGCCCGGGCCCGATGGGGTATCCCATCAACAATCAGGCAAACAGCCCGCCGTTCTGCACCGTTGGGACCGGCAGCGGCGCGGATGTGAACGGCATCGCCGTTGACGGCAAGGGCAATCTCATCACGCCGGTCGCGGCCAACGCCTCGGGGCAGCACGGCGTGGACGTCTGGCAGGGACCGGGAATGTGTGGCCCGCTGCTGGGGAGCTTCACCGAAACGAACGGACAGCCATCGGACGCTTTCAGCTTCGACGCCTCAAAGGGAACGATCATCGTTGGGAACATCTTTGGTCCCTCAGGTTCCGTCTCGGCGGGAAGCATATCCGTCTGCACGCTCGCCGGTGGATGCACGGCTAATCTAACAAACCCCGCGATGTTTAAAGTCGCCGGCGTCGTGATGGATAAGAAAGGAAACTGCTGGGCTTCGGCAGAGGACCCCAGCGGCGCCGCGACGCTGACGTATTTCGCGGGTTGCTCGGGAGCAGGCCAACAAGCCACCGGTTATATGAACACCGACTACGGCAGCTTAGAGTTTGACCGCGCCGGCAACTTGGTCTCCCTGGATAAAACCGGCGTGCAGCTCTGGGTCTATTCCGGCTGCAATCCCGCCTGCACCCTCGTCGGCGGACCGTTTCCGCTTCAAGGTGAATCGGTCTTCGGCGCGCTGAACAAGCAATCGATGACCCTCATGGCCGGCGATCGGCCGAACGCTCAAGTGGACGTCTATCTGTACACACCGACGTCGCTGACGTTCCTCTATAGTTTCAACAACGGCTTAGGGAGCTATAGCTCGGCGAACCCCGTCGAAGGCGTGGCTTATAACCCCTCCGCAACGACGAAAAAGTAGGGTAAAAGTCAAGCGGGATGACCTACCGGTCATCCCGCCATTCTTTATAGGTTTGGCGCGAGGCCGACATCAATCGACGTTTCGAAAGTTCGAGACCATGGCAGGCCAAGCTGCATCGCGGCAATGTGATATCCTGGGTCGAGCTGTGCTAGAATCGCCGCGGCGTAGCTCCAGAGCTGCGCCCGGTCACGTTGCGTCATCGCCGCGGCGACCTCAGGCGCGAGCAGTGAGTGGTCGGTGATGCCCTGCGCGGCGAGCGTCGCGTTGAGGTCCGGCCGAACCTCGTCGTGGAATGCGTAATCGTCGAGGAACAGCACGAAGGTGAACGTACGATGCGCGAGCGCGTCGTAGGTTCGTAAGCGGCGCCCGGCGCCGGCGGCGATCGCTTCTGCAAGCGCCGTACCGACGGTATTGGCGTTGGTGTTCCAGGAAGAATAAGCGTCGAGTCGCGCCGCAAGGCCCGAAGCCAGAATCCTCTGTGCAAAGCTCGCCTGATCGCGGTACGAGCGCAG
>JBPYDW010000177.1:0-5307 GCA_051986335.1 Vulcanimicrobiaceae bacterium
TGGATGCAGCCCCGCAATAACGAGTTCACGATACATGCCCGGCCCATTCGTTGATGACAGTTGCCGGGAAACTGACGATAGCGGCGATCGCCGTTGGGACAGGTGGGGCGATGGTCGTGGATTTGCACCACCAACCGCCGCGCGGTGCGGGCTGCCAGCAAGACGCTCTCGTCAAAGACGTTGGAAGCGAGAACGGCATCGGGCTGCGCCAGTGCGATAGCACGCTCTACTTTGGCCGCCGCTTCCGGGCGCGGTTCCTGATCCTCGTTTCCCCACGCGATCTCGTTCGCCGGAACGCCGAACACCGCGGCATCGGGCAGCACGCGGCGAGCTATCAGCGTGGTCTGGACGCCGGCTCGTACCAGCTCCGGGAGCACGCGCTCGAGATAGGTTTCGGTTCCACCGTCGCGCCCAGCCGTGTCGCACAGCACGAGGACCGACTCGGCGCGCATCGTCGACGTCTTTAGGGCACGTCAAACTGCGAGGTGAGTTCGCGCACGCGCGCGCGCAGCGAATCCGTTTTGGCACCGGTGCCGATATCGTCCAGAGCCTCGCAGATGATTTTCGCCACCTCGCGGCACTCGCGCTCGCCGAAGCCGCGCGACGTGATCGCCGGCGTTCCAATACGGATGCCGCTAGCGATAAACGGTTTCTGTTTGTCGTACGGAATCGCGTTCTTGTTCACGGTGATGCCGATGGTGTCCAGATATTCTTCGGCGGCCTTCCCGGTGAGGTTCTTCACCGAGAGATCGACCAGCACCAGATGGGTATCGGTGCCACCGCCAACCAAACGCAGTCCGCAGCGAACGAACTCGTCGGCCATGGCGCGCGCGTTTTCCACGACGTGACGACCGTAGATGCCGAACTCCGGCCGCAACGCCTCTCCGAAGGCGACTGCCTTAGCGGCGATGACGTGCATGAACGGACCCCCCTGCACGCCGGGAAAGACGCTCTTGTCGATCGCTTGCGCCCACTTCTGCGTGCAGAGAATCAAGCCGCCGCGCGGACCGCGCAGCGTCTTGTGCGTGGTCGAGGTGACGAAGTCGGCATACGGTACGGGCGAGGGATGCAGTCCGGCGGCAACCAGGCCGGCGATATGAGCAAAGTCTACCAGAAAAGTTGCGCCGACCTCGTCGGCGATCTCCCGGAACGGCGCGTACTCCATCGTGCGCGGATATGCGCTTGCCCCGGCGATGATCATCTTCGGCTTATGCTCGCGTGCCAGCGCGCGCACTTGATCGAAATCGATCAGCTCGTCGTCCGGACGTACGCCGTAGGCGAGCGCATTGTACAGTTTTCCGGAAAAACTGACCTTCGTTCCGTGGGTGAGATGTCCGCCGTGCGCCAGCGACATTCCCAACACCGCGTCGCCGGGCTGCAGGTGCGCCATAAAGACTGCCATGTTCGCTTGTGCGCCCGAGTGCGGTTGCACGTTCGCGTGCTCGGCATCGAATAGGCGCCGCAGGCGCTCGATCGCCAACGTCTCCACGATGTCCACCCACTCGCAGCCGCCGTAGTATCGCTTGCCCGGATACCCTTCGGCGTACTTGTTGGTCATGACGCCGGCCATCGCTTCGCGTACCGCGCGGCTGGCGTAGTTCTCGGAGGCGATCAGCTCGAGGTTCTCGCGTTGACGTTTCTCTTCGCCGGCCATTGCGGCAAAGACGTCGGGGTCGGTCGCTTCGATCTGGCTAGGTGCGAGGATATCCATCGAGCTTGCTATTTAACAGGCGCCGGGGCGCAGCCTGGAGCGCACCCGCCTAGAGCAGGGCCTTGGGCGTCTGGGCGTCGGTGACGGCGCCGGCCTCGAGATCCTTCAGGGTGCGCTCGCGTTGCGCGTCGTCAAAGTCGAAGAGCTGCGCTACCCGGTGCGCGTGACGGCCGCCGTCAAAAGGCGTGCTGAGAAATATCTCGACGATGCGCTCGATCATTTCCCAACCGGTGAGCCGTTCCGAAAGTGCGAGCACGTTTGCATCGTTGTGGCGGCGCGACAGCTCGGCCGAAAGCGGTTCGGTGACGGGTGCGCTGCGAATGCCGGGAACTTTATTGGCAGCCATGGCAATGCCCAGCGACGAACCGCACACCACGATGCCGCGTTCGGCCTGTCCGGTCGCAACGGCCTCGCCCACGACGTAACCATACTGCGGATAGTCGACCGGCGTGGCATCGTGCGTTCCAAAGTCCAGCGTTTCGTGGCCTTGCGCGCGCAGCATGGCAACGATGCGATCCTTGTAATCGTAGCCGGCATGATCGGCTGCAAGGGCGATTTTCACGGCAGAGGGCTCTCCGTCAAGCGGGCGAAGGCTGACGCCCATGAAGCTGGCTTGCGCGAGCAGTGCGTTCGATCAGGCGATCGAGCGCGGTGATCTTACGCAACTTGAGTTCATTGAATTGTGCGCGCGCCGGCTTTCGAGCGACGGCATCGTGTTGGACGTTCGGCATTTTCCGCGCACCGACGACGACTACCTCGCCCAAGTCCGCAAGATGGCAACCGATCTCGGACTCGATATCGCCGCGCTGCGCAGCGACGAATTCTTCACCGCCGACGATGCGACGATGCATGCCACGCTCGAGCACGCACGCGCACTGGCGACGCCGTTGGTCAGTGCACCGCTGGCGCTGGAGACCGCTCTTCCCTGGAGCGCGCAACTCGAGCGGCTTGGCCGTGCCACCGGCCTGGCGAAGGCGGCCAACGTCACGCTGGCGCTACGAAATCTTCCGGGAACGTTCGCGGCCGCGGCCCACCAGCTCAAACGAACCAGCAAAGAGGCCGACTCGGCCTGGCTGCGCTACGGGCTGGAGCCGGCCTTGCTCAATCCGGCCGATCTCGCCGCGCTGCAGCCGAACGTCGTGCTGCTGTGGGCCGGACCCAACGTTCACGCTCCCGCTTTGGGAGCGCTTGCGGGTTTTGGTGGTTACCTTGCGCTCGACGATGCCGGCGGCGCCAGCGATGCGGCGCAAATGACCGCGCGCTTAGAAAGGTGGCGAAATAAATCAAAAGGCGCTGCGCTCTAAGCGTCGCCGCTCTTGCACCTCCTGTGCGCGGCGACATGCTCCCGTCCTGGTCGCGATCCGCGCCCCCCACCTGTGGGGCCTCCAAACCTTGGTGCGCTCACAATTTCAGCAAGCGTTTCGTCCCCCTAGGGCGCCCCAAACTCACGTTTCGTCAATCCAACCGCGCGAGACGTCTGACACACGAGGTTTGAACCTGCTCCTCGCAGGTGGGTGCGGCCCGGGCGCCGGTTTGGGCTGGCGTAACGCCCGCCTTCCGTCGTATCCGGAGCTGATGCTCCCTATGTAAACGCGTTGGCCCAGCACCTATGGTGTGTTGCGCGAAACGCGCAGTCGGACGCCCATCAGCGTAGCACTCAAAGTCAAGAAAAAACTTAAAGAAAAAATTTTCCTAGCTACGCGTCGCGCAGAGAGGGATTGGTGTGCGCACCCTCGACGCTGCGAGGCTCTCCGACGTGATAGCGAAAACCGGTTTCGTTGCGCACGGCTCTCTGCTGGTTTCGCTCGCCGCCGAGCGCGATTACGAGCGAGCAAAGGCGTATCTGAGTACCGACCCCGGCGAGCGCCGGCTGTTCGCGGAGCTCGAACACGCAACCGGCCGCGTGTTCCGCCTGCGCGTCAACTCACGAAACGATGACTCATTCGATCCCAACGACGACACGATCGAATGGGATCCGTGCAGCGCGCTGCGGACCACGAGCGGAGGGCGCCAGACGCCTGCACTGGGTCTTGGTCACGAGGTCGATCACGCCGTCGAGCGACCGCAACGTGAGGCCGTGCTCGCGCGTAGGTTCGATGCCCGCTACGACACGGCCGAGGAACGCCGCGTGATTCGCGGATCGGAGGCGCGCGCCGCGCGAGCGCTGGGCGAGGGCGTGCGCTACGATCACGACGGCACCTGCTATCGCGTCGCAACACCGATATCGAGGAACGCCGCCCGGCGAGTTGAAATGGCGATGCGTGCCGACCGCATCGCTTACCACGCAGATACTCGAGCTTCCGCTTAAACATCCGTTTCGCATCAGCCGCGGCGTCGAGACCAGCACGCGCACGGCGTTGCTGCGATTACGCTGGGGAGAGCTCGAAGGCTTGGGTGAGTCCGCACCGATCGCTCGTTACGACGAATCGGTCGAGAGCGTGCGTGCCTATTTTGCGGCGCATCCCCCCGCCTTCGACAATCCCTACCGCCTCGAGGAAATCCTGGCCGAGCGCATTCCTCCGGCCGCGCGGTGCGGTCTGGACATCGCCCTGCACGATCTCATCGGCAAGGATCTGGGGCATCCGCTCTACGAGCTCTTCGGACTCGATCCCGCGCGCACGCCCCACACCTCGTTTACGATCGGCATCGCCGACCTGGAGACAACGTTAAGGAAGGTCGCCGAGATTGGCGACCATCCGGTGTTGAAAGTCAAGCTTGGAGCGGGGAGTTCGCGCGAAGAAATCGAGACCGTCGAAGCGATTCGCTCGCATTACACCGGGACGATTCGTCTGGACGCAAACGAAGGTTGGACGCCCGAACAGACGGTTGAGATCCTCAACGCAATCGCCGCGCTCGAGATCGAGTTCTGCGAGCAGCCCATCCCTGCCGGGAATCCCGCCGGCTTACGCTACATCACCGAGCACGCGAAGATTCCGGTGGTGACCGATGAGGATTCGCGCTTTGCGACCGATCTGCCGGGGCTGCGCGGATGCGTTGCCGGCATTAGCATCAAACTCGTCAAGTGTGGCGGAATTCGCAAGGCCATCGAGATGGTGCACGTTGCGCGCGCCCTAGGGTTCAAGATCATGCTTGGTTGCATGACCGAATCGCAGATCTCCGCCACCGCCGCCGCCCACATTTCACCGCTCGTCGACTGGGCCGACATCGACGGCCCGTTTCTCACCGCGAGCGATCCGTTTTCCGGAATCGCGTACGAGCGCGGAAAGATCGTTCTTCCCGACGGCCCCGGCCTGGGTGTAAAAGAAACCGCCCCCGTTGCGTAGACGCCGTTACCTCATCCTTGCACCGAACTCGTTCGATAACGCCAAGACCGCGCACGGCGTCCTTCGCTATGGAAACGACGAGGTCGTTGCGGTCGTGGATCCCGCCTACGCGGGACAAACGGTCGCCGATATCATGCCGCACGTGGGCAGCAGCGCGCCGTTCGTCGCCGGCATTCGCGAAGGACTCGCCCACGATCCCGACGCGCTGTTGATCGGCACCGCGCCGCAGGGCGGCGGTTTGCCGCCGAGCTGGCGCAGCAACATCGCCGAGGCGATCGCAGCAAAGCTCGAGATCGTTAGCGGACTGCACGA
>JBPYDW010000178.1:0-2442 GCA_051986335.1 Vulcanimicrobiaceae bacterium
AACGAGCGCCTGGCCCGCGCGCTGCGGCTCGAAGCCGACCTTTCCCGCGTTCGCGTTGAAGCGCTTCAACGCCAGATTCATCCGCATTTTATCTTCAACACGCTCCATGCGATCACGGCGATCATGCACACCGACGTCAATGCGGCGGAGGAGATGATTGCTGCGCTCGCCGACCTGCTGCGCACCGCATCCGACAAATCGACGAGCCCGATGGTACCGTTGCGCGAGGAGCTGATGCTGGTCGACCGTTACGCGTTGATCATGAAGATGCGCTACGGCGACCGGCTGAAGGTGCACATCTCGGCCGAACCACAAGCGTTGGAGGTCCCGTTCCCGACCTTTACGCTGCAGCCGCTGGTCGAAAACGCGATCGTTCATGGGCTGGAGAAGACAAACTCCGGTATAACCGTGGACGTTGCCTGCCGGCTGGAATCGGGCAAACTCGTCATCGACGTTAACGACGACGGCGTGACGACGGACGCAGCGACGCTGCAGGAAGGAATCGGCATCGGCAATACACGCGCCAGGTTGGCCGAGCTGTACGGTCAGGGCGCTTCGTTGTCGATCGCACCCCGCCAATCGAGCGGCATGCAGTTCACGCTGGCCGTTCCCACGGCGCCCGCGATATGACCCGCGTGCTGATCGTCGATGACGAGCAGAGCGCGCGCGTGCGCCTCCGCCAGTTGATCGAGCGCGTCGACGATCTCGAGATCGTCGGCGAATGCGACACGACCGACGAGGCGCGAAGGCAGATCGCGCGACTGGCGCCGGAGATCGTGTTCTTGGACATCCAGATGCCCGGCGGCTCGCCGATCGACATGCTGCGCAGCGAAAGCTTCGGCCGCGTGCAGCCGGCCGTCGTTTTTGTGACGGCGCACGGTACCTTCGGCGTCGACGCCTTCGACGTCGGCGCGACCGACTATCTCCTGAAGCCGTTTACCGCCTCGCGCTTTGCCAAAGCGCTCAACCGCGCGCGCGAGCGACTGGCATCTGGTGCGCACGAACGCCTTACCGTACGTCAGACCGACGGGCGCGCGGTGTCGCTGGTGACGTCGGAGATCGTCTGGATCGAGGCGTCCGGAAACAATCTCACCCTGCACTTGCGCACCGGCGTGGTGAGGTTGCGAGCAACGCTGGCCGGCTTTTGTGACCGGGTGCGCGATCGCGGCTTTACGCGCATTCATCGTTCGTATGCCGTGAACGCGGCACTGGTGCGCGAGTTGGAGCCGTGGTCGCACGGCGAGTACGTGGTGATCATGGACGACGGAACGCGGTTGAACTCCAGCCGCACGTTTCGGGACAATGTTGTGGCACTGAGATAGTATCCGTCCCGGAATACGTCCCTCTCATCACGCGGCCGTTGCGTAGCATGCGAACGGAACCGCAGGATAGGCGTGATGAGAGTCGCGCTCTCCGCCCTGTTTACGGTCGTTCTGCTGTGCCTGGAAATGGGAATCGCACGTTCGGCTGCGGCTTCGCTCACGTACCATGCGGCGATGACGAGTCACTCGGTTGGGTCCGACGCGGCGCTGGCGGATCCCGATTGGAGCCGCGGTAGCATTACCGACGGTGCGCGCCCGTTCGAGGATCTCACTACGCGCACGGCGGCTCCGTTCGATACCGCGGCGTACGTGCTGTGCGACGCGCAGAACCTTTACGTCGCGTTCAAAGTGCAACAGACCAGCGTCCCAATCGTCGCGAATCAAACGACGAACAACGTCGGCTTCGGCCTTGACGACTTCGTCGGAATCGGAATCGACACCAGCGGCAACGGAGCAACGGTGTACTACTTCGAGACGACACCGCGCGGGACGCGCTACCAACAGGCCAGCGAAAGTACCCGCTACACGCCGGTTTGGGGCGCCGTAACTCGGGTCGATAAAGGAACGTGGACCGCCGTATTGACCATTCCGCTCAAAGTGCTTCACGGCGGTGCCTCGTCGCAGGCGTGGCGATTTAACTTTGTGCGCGGCGTCGCCGCAAAAGGCGAGCACTACACGTGGGCCTTCGACGGTACGATGCAAGATGCGGCGATTCCGCAATGGCCGATGTTTACCGACGCGCAATTCTGGCCGCGGATTGCAGGCATCAGGGCTAAAGGAGGGCGGTTGAGCTTTCGCGACCGGGCTCGTGCCGACGTGTACGCGCTGGGAAGCGCGGGCGGCGACCGCACGCTGTTTGCCCAAGCCAACGGCACCTTTGCACCCGAGAATCCGCGCATGGTGGGAGTGGACTTCAGCTATGCGTTAACCGACACGATTCACTTTGTCGCCACGCTCAATCCCGATTTCTCGAACGTCGAAGTCGATCAGCAGACGATCGCGCCTCAGGAGTTCAAGCGGCCGCTGGTGGAGTATCGTCCGTTCTTTGCCCAGGGCGCAGCGTTTCTCAATCCGGTCTCGCCGTCGGCGGGTGTGGCGCAACCCAACAATCAGATCTTCT
>JBPYDW010000179.1:0-5794 GCA_051986335.1 Vulcanimicrobiaceae bacterium
CCTTGTTGGTGAAGAACAGCACGTGGTCGTGGGTCTTGGTGATGAAGAAGTTTCGCACGACGTCTTCGCGTTTGAGATTGGCGATGCCGATCACGCCGCGGCCGCCGCGGTTTTGGGTGCGGAACGTGTCGACCGAGACGCGCTTGATGTAACCGCCGACCGTGTAGGTGACCACGACGTCGACGTTGGGAACGAGCTGCTCGACCGAGATCTCGTCTTCAGCGGGGACGATGTCGGTGCGGCGCTCGTCGCCGAAACGCTTCTTGAGATCGGCGGCCTCACTCTTGACGAACCCCGCTACCCGGCGCGGGCTCTTGAGGATATCCTCGAGCTCGGCGATCAGCTTGATCAACTCCGCATACTCTTCTTCGATCTTCCGGCGTTCCAACCCAGTGAGCGTGCGCAGCCGCATGTCGACGATCGCTTGCGACTGTACGTCGGACAGACCGAATCGCGAGGTCAGGCGCTCCTTGGCTTCCTCGGTGGTCTGACTTCCGCGGACGATCGCGATGACTTCATCGATGTTGTCGAGCGCAATCCGGTAGCCTTCGAGCAAATGCGCGCGCTCTTGCGCTTTGCGCAGCTCGTAGCGCGTGCGCTTGGTGATAACGTCCTTGCGGTGCGCGATGTAATGCTCGAGCAGCTGCTTGAGCGTGAGTACCTGCGGCTCGACCGCCGCGGTTCCATCCGGTCGCGGCTCGCCGACCGGTACCAGCGCCAGCATGTTGAAGCCGAACGTCGACTGCAACGGCGTGTGCTTGTACAGTTGGTTGAGTACGACTAACGGCGTGGCCGAGCGATGCAGCTCGACGACGACGCGCATACCCTTGCGGTTGGACTCGTCGTGCAGCGCGGAGATGCCTTGAATGCGCTTCTCGGCGTACGCTTCGGCAATCGCTTCGACGATGCGGCTCTTGTATACCTGATATGGAATCTCGGTAATGACGATCTTGTTCTTGCCCTTCTCCTCGACGATCTCGGCCTTGCCGCGAATTGCAATCGAGCCACGCCCGGTCTTGTACGCCTCGCGAATTGCCTCTTGGCCCATGACCGTGCCGCCGGTCGGAAAGTCCGGCCCTTTGACGATCTCGCAGAGGGCATCGTCGGAGATCGCGGGGTCGTCGATCAGCGCGGCGATGGCATCGGCGACCTCCTTTAAGTTGTGGGGCGGAATATTGGTCGCCATTCCGACCGCGATTCCGCTCGAGCCGTTGAGCAACAGCTGGGGCAGCCGCCCCGGCAGCACGCTCGGCTCGGTGCCTTGATTGTCGAAGTTGGCAACGAACGCGACCGTCTCTTTTTCGATGTCGGCCAACACGTCGAGCGCGGGGCGAGCCAGGCGCGCCTCGGTATAGCGATAGGCCGCCGGCGGATCGGGATCGATCGAGCCGAAGTTGCCGTGCCCGTCGACCAGTGGATAGCGCAGCGTGAAGTCCTGCGCCATGCGCACCAGGGCATCGTAGACCGAGCTGTCTCCGTGCGGGTGGTACGACTTGAGGACCTCGCCGATGATTCCGGCGCACTTGCGGTGCTGCTTGCTGGGATCCATGCCCATCTCGCGCATCGCGTAGAGGATGCGCCGCTGAACCGGCTTCAAGCCGTCGCGCACGTCGGGAAGCGCGCGCGAGGCGATGACCGACATCGCATAGGAGAGATAGCTCTCCCGCATCTCGTCTTCGACGTTTACCGGATGAATGATATCGTTGTTCAAGGGCTTGGTTTGCTCCGCAGGCGACGGTGGCTACAGACACAGGCAGAACAGGAATCGGTCGATGTGCGACCGGCTCGGCAGGTCCTGGCTGCGTAGGATTCTCTCTTCTTATGTTCGCGAATTGCCGCCGTTCTTCCCAGGCCGCAGACCCGAAAACGCGAAACGATTGGCCGCGCTATGCAACGCACGTTCTTGACGCAGCCCGACCTCGAGCGCTTTGCGTCGGACCTGGCTACGCAGCTGCGTCCGGGCGACGTGGTCGGCCTTTCCGGGCCCCTCGGTTCGGGAAAAACGACGGTGGTTCGCGCGATCGTTCGCGCCCTGCACGGCGACGATCCGACGACCAGCCCGACGTTCACTTTTTGGCATCGCTACGCCGGCAATCCGCCGATCGACCATCTCGATCTGTACCGCGTCGAGGACCGTCGCGACCTGACGGAACTGGGTCTCGAGCAGGCCTTTGACGGTACCTCGATCGTCCTGGTCGAGTGGTGGGATCACGCTCCCGAACTCTTGCCGCCGCGAAGGTTCGAAATCGACGTGCAAGGCGCCGGCAGCGAGCCGCGCCGGCTGACGGTGAGCGAGCCGCGATGATCGTTCTCGCGCTCGATGGTGCTCTGGGCGGGTTCTCTTGCGCGGTTTCGCGCGATGGCGCAGTCGGCGCCGTGGAACTCGAAGGTAACGTTGCGTTGGAAAGTGGACTCGACGCGGTCGCGCGAGCGTTACGCGACGAGGGCGTCGTTCCCACCGCACTCGAGCGAATCGCCGTCGGTATCGGACCGGGAAGTTTCACCGGGCTGCGCATTGCAATTGCCTATGCAAAATCGCTCGCTCAAGCCTGGCGCAAGCCGCTGGTCGGTATCTCATCGTTCGATGCGCTCGAGTACGGACATACGGCGCAGCGCTTGTTGACGGTCGTCCATGGGCGGGCGGGCGTCATCTCGGCTCGATATCGCGACCGCCGCAAACAACGCCGTGCCTCGGGTCCGATCGCCCAGGTCCTCGACGAACTGCTCCCGGCCGCCGACGGGGATGTCTTGCCGGTCGCCGGGTTTTCGGCGGGCGCGTTTGCCGCGCTCGGCGAACGCGGTTGGACCGTGCACCAGCTCAAACCGCTCGTTCGTCCGGCAGCAGCCGCGATCGCCCTGCTGGCGGCGCAACAGATACCCGCGAACTCGCCGCACGAAGTGCGCGCGGATTACGGCGAGTTGCCGGCCGCGAAGGTGCCAAAGTTGCGATGAAAGTTCAGCTCCAGCCTACCGGCTCCGGGTCGCCGCGGCGCATGGTTATCGAGCGGATGAGCGTCAACGATATTGGCGAAGTGCGGCGCATCGAGATCAGCTCGTTTGCGACGCAATGGCCCTCGGACGCGTTTTACAACGAATTGCACGGCAACCGCAGCGCCCATTATTTCGTCGGCCGGCTGGACGGCGTCATCGTTGCTTACGGCGGCATCTGGGCAGTGATGGAAGACTCACACATCACTACGATTGCGGTAGAGCCGGCATATCGCGGCAGGCGTTACGGCGAGCTTCTCCTGATACGCATGATCGACGAGGCAATCGAGCGCGGTGCCGCCTGGATGACGCTCGAAGTGCGCGAAAGCAATACCATCGCTCAGCAGCTGTACCGCAAATACGGTTTTACGACGGTCGCCACGCGCAAAGGATACTACAGCGACAACAACGAGAGTGCGCTGGTAATGTGGGCCGGCGATTTGCGCGGCGAGCTCTATGGCAATCGCTTGCAGGCAATGCGAGCGGCGCTCGACCCGTGATCGGGTTCGTGCTGGCGGCGGTCGCCGCCAACCTCTTCGCAGCGACGGCGATCGGAATGCCGCTCACCCAAGCGGTTCGCCCGATCGATTCCCCGAGCGTAGCCAGCACCGACGTCGGAACCGTGTGGTCGTGGGATCGCAGCGACGCGCAGTTCCATGCGACCCAGCGCATAACGACCGACGACAACGGGCTGGTCGAGATGGTTGATTACGTCGTTACCGGCGGATCGGCGCCGCTGGTGCTGGCGACGGCGCCGAGCGCCGATGCACCGTTGACGTTCGGCAGCGATACCGCGCAGCAAACCGACAAGCAGTTCGGCGCGCCCGAGTTCGTCGGCAAGGGCGACTTCCCCGACGGCGGCCAAGCCGATTTTCGCGGTTACGCGATGGCGGAGGATCGCGAGCTGGTCCTGCTCTTCGGCAGCGACACGCATCTGCTGCGCGAAGTTTTTTTCGGCCGGCGCGCGACGCTGGCGAGCAGCGGCCTGATTCCCGGCGATACGCCGTCGCACGTCTACCGCGCGCCGGTGATGAAGCGCTTGGGCGACGCCGACTACCAAACGAGCAAAGAGGGCATCGCCTATACGCGCATCGTCGTCAATAGCGACGGCAGCGTCGCCGACGCATCCATCTTCATCTCCAGCGGAAACAGCGATATCGACGCGCTGGCCTTGCAGGTCGCCAGGCACAGCACGTTTGCGCCCGGGACGCGCGACGGCGTGCCGGTACGCAGCGTATTCTTCCGTCGCGAAAACTTCGTTGTCGCTCCCCACTAACTCGTTTAACGCGATGTGCGCGCGAATGCGCGCACACTTGAATCAACCGCACCGCTACGCGCACACGCTGCGCGTGGCGCGAATGGCCGATCTCTTGGCCCAAGCCCACGGCGTGGACGCCGGCAAGGCCCGCGTAGCCGGCCTGTTGCACGATTTGGCGCGCCTCTACCCGGCGTCGCGCCTACTGGCCGAGTGCGCCGCCCGAAACATGCCGGTCGACGAGTTCGAGCGCGAAAACCCGATCTTGCTGCACGCTCGCCTGGGCGCCGAACTGGCGCGTGAAATGTTCAGCATCAGCGATCCGCAGATTCTCTCGGCGATTGCCAAGCACACGACCGGCGCCGCAGTCATGTCGCCGTTGGATTGCGTCGTGTTTCTCGCCGACGGCTTGGAGCCCGGACGGCAGTTCGCCGGGCGAGCCGAGCTGGCCGCATTGGCGCGCGAAGACCTCGACGCGGCCGTGCGTGCAACCCTCCACGCTTCAATGGAGTATCTGCGGCAGCGGGGAATACCCATTGCCCCGCAGACGGCCGCGGCGGCCGCCGCGTTTGAAAAGGTGCTTGAGGAGGCTTGATCCTGGCAGAGACGATCGACATCGTTCGCACTGCGGCACTCGAGAAGAAAGGTGAAAACTTCACCGCTATCGAGGTCGAGGGCCGGACGATCCTCGCCGACACGTTCGCAATTGTCACCGGACGCTCAAAGATTCAAACGCGCGCCATCGCGGACGCGGTCGTCGAAGCTGCCAAAGCTGGCGACGTTCGTATCGGCCGCATCGAGGGCTACAACGAAGGTTCTTGGATTCTCATCGATCTGGGAACGGTCGTCGTGCACGTCTTCACCCCCGAACAGCGCCTCTTTTACAACCTCGAACGGCTTTGGAGCGACGCCGGGGCGCGTCAGGCGCGTTCGTCGTGAGCAAACGGCGCCGCGCGGCTTGGCGGCCGCCGCTTCGCTTGCAGCGGCGCCGCGAGTTCTGGCTGAAGCTGGGGGTCTGGCTCTTCATCGCCGTCTTTGCCTTCAGCGTCGTCGGCGGCTTGATGATCGTGAGCGTGCGGCTCACCCGCTAGGAAACATCGCGGGCGCCGCGGGGTACCACACTGGGATGAGAGGTCGATGTATGAGGCACGTAGCGACAGCGCTGGCGACGGCGATGTGGATCTTGGTGCTCGGCGCGGCGGCGCCGGCGGCTAGTTCCTTTATCCAGGACGGAGCAGGCATGTTCTCGCCGGCGACCGTCTCCGATCTGAACGCCCGCATCTCCAGCTTCAACGCTCAAACCGGCAAAGAGATCGTGGTGGTGACCGTACCGGCGTTACCGGCCGGACAGACCTCGGATCAGGCGGCGCGTCAAGCGTTTGCGACGCAGAACGTCAACGGGGTTCTCATCTATATCGCAAAGGACAATCGCCAGGATACCATCGTGCCGGACGTGCGCGGTCAGCAAGCCGGATGGTTTCCGGCAAGCACGCTCGATACGATCCGGGCATCGATGGAAGGGCAGTTCAAAGCCGAGAATTACGATGCCGG
>JBPYDW010000180.1:0-2514 GCA_051986335.1 Vulcanimicrobiaceae bacterium
ACTTCATGACCCTCGAGAATCAGTTTTTTGAGCAGTACCGACGTGTCCAAACCGCCGGAATATGCAAGGACGATGCGGCTCATTGTTGGCCGCTCGCGCGCAGATCGGCGAACCGCTGTTTGACGACCGGAGCCTGTTCGATCGATCGAACGATGACCAGCACCGTATCGTCGCCGCCGACCGTTCCGATGACCTCGGGCCAGGCCGCTTCGTCCAGCGCCGAGGCCACCAGCATCGCGCTGCCGGGCGGCGTCTTGAGCACGATCAGGTTCGTCGCTTGTTCGATGCTCACCACCAACTCGGCGACGACCCGATGCAAGCGGCTGACGTAGTTGACCGTAGCGCTCGGCACGACGTACTTGAAGAGGTTGCCGTCGCCTTCGCCGTTCTTCAATGGGACCTTGACGAGTCCCAGCTCTTTGATATCGCGCGACACGGTGGCCTGCGTCGTTTCAAAGCCCTGTACGTCGAGTAGCTGTGCGAGTTGCTCTTGCGAGTGAACCGGCCGCGTGGCCACCAAGGTCAAGATCGCGCGTTGCCGTCTATCTTTCATATCGAGAGTCCCTTCATATCGGTGAGTAGCGCGACCAAGAGCGCCTTTTGCGCGTGCAAACGATTCTCGGCTTGATCGAAGACCGCACTTTGCGCGCCGTCGATGACCGCGGCCGCGACCTCTTCCTCGCGATGTGCGGGCAAACAATGCATGAAGATGGCATGCGGAGCGGCATGCGACATCAGTTGCGGCGTCACCGCGTAGGGAAGCAAGGACGCCTCGTTGCGCTCTTTGTGCGCTTCCTCGCCCATCGAGGTCCAAACATCGGTGTAGACCACGTCGGCGTCGCGCACCGCCCGCACGGCGCTAGTAAAGGCGCGCGCCGAACCGCCGCAGGGTTTGCCGATACGCTTGAGATGTGCCAGAAACGTCTCGCTCGGACGATGCGACGGCGGCGTTCCGAAGCTGATGACCGCACCGCTGAGCACGGCGCCTTCGGCCAGGGATGCTGCGACGTTGTTGCGCCCGTCGCCGACGTAGGCGATGCGCAATCCACGCAGCGAGCCGAAGCGTTCGCGCATCGTCAGCAGATCCGCGAGCGATTGGCACGGGTGCGCGAGCGCGGACAGACCGTTGATCACCGGAATGCTCGCCGCCGATGCGAATCGCTCCAGCGGTTCGTGTGCGTGCGTGCGCACGACGATCGCATCGACGTAGCGGGATAATACCTTGGCAGCGTCTTCGGGCGTCTCGCGCGAGCCGAGCGAGAATTCGTGGCCCTGGGCGAAGAGCACGTCGCCACCCAGATGGTGCATCGCGGTCTCGAACGAGACGCGCGTACGCAAGCTTGGTTTCTCGAACAGCATCGCCAGCGTCTTGCCGCTCAGCAGGTGGAGACGATCGCCCAAGCTGTGCGTCTTCAAGTACCCGGCGAGCGCGAGAATTTGCTCGATCTCGCTCGGCCCCAGGTCGGCGGTCTGCAAGATGGAGCGACCGCGCAGCGGGCTCACGCCGCGCAGCGGCGGTCCAACGCTCCCGGCTTCCAGGAAAGCGATACCCATTGATTGTATATTTATGCATATAATGCATGGCTTTGCAAGAGCCCGGACGCTGGTAGTCAAATACGGCGGGAACGCCATGCACGGCGCCGCCGACCGCGCGCTGCTGCGGGAAATCGCCGAGTTGATGGCATCGGGGCAGCGCGTCGTGCTGGTGCATGGCGGCGGCCCGGAGATCGACCGCGCACTCGCCGAGCGCGCGATTGCGACGCGGCGGGTTGACGGCCTGCGCGTCACCGACGAACACGTCTTGAAAGTAACCGAAGCCGTCCTCTCCGGCACGGTCAATAAGGCGCTGGTGCGCAGCTGCTACGCGCTAGGAATTCCCGCGGTCGGTCTGTGCGGTCAGGACGGCGCGGTCTTGGTCTGCCAGCCAGAGCGCGCCTCGCTGGGTTACGTGGGCAAGGTGGTACGGGTGAACTGCGGCGCGCTCGAGTCGCTCACCAGCGCCGGCTTCCTTCCCGTGTTGGCGCCGCTGGGCATAGCGGCGGACGGCTCGACCGCCTACAACGTGAACGCCGATACCGCAGCCGGCGCGATCGCGGCAGCGCTCGGAGCCGACGCGCTGCTGCTGGTCACCGACGTGGCGCGCGTGCTGCGCGACTGGCGGGATCCCGCCAGCGGAATCGATCGGATGACTGTCGCTCAGGCCGCCCGGTTCCACGATTCCACGGCCTGCCGGCAGTCGATGAAGCCGAAGGTGGCGGCGGCGTTAGCGGCCGCGCGGGCCGGCGCCGCGTCGTACATCTGCGCGCCCGGCGAGCGTACGATCGCCGCAGCACTTGCCGGCAACGCGACCAGAATTGCCGGATGACCGACCTTGACCGCGCGCGGGCGCGCGTGCTATCGTACCCGCAATGTTGGTTTTCACTTCGCGAATGTACTGTCCGATGTTCTGCATGCCATCGCACGCGGCTCGGACGCGCTTCTCCTAAGTCGAAACCTAGCAGGATCGATTATCGG
>JBPYDW010000181.1:0-2774 GCA_051986335.1 Vulcanimicrobiaceae bacterium
AAGGAATTGCGCTTGGGAAATCTCGAGGCGCAGCGCGATTGGGGATTTGCCGGGGATTACGTTCGCGCGATGTGGCTAATGTTGCAACAGCCGACACCCGATGACTACGTGATCGCGACCGGGCGAACGCATTCGGTGCGCGATTTCGTGCGCATTGCCTTTGAGTCGGCCGGCTTGGGATCGTTCGAACCCTACGTGGTGATCGATCCGAAGTTCGTGCGTCCGGCCGAAGTCGATTTGCTCGTCGGCGATCCGCGAAAGGCCGAACGCGTGCTGGGCTGGAAGCCGAAAGTCGGATTCGAAGAACTCGTCGAGATGATGGTGCGCAGCGATATCGATCTGCTCTCGCAGCGGATGGATCCGATCGGCCGCTGACGGCCGTGCGCGCACTCGTCACCGGCGCAAGCGGCTTCGTCGGCCGGCACTTGATGGCAGCACTGCGTTCGAGCGGTTGGGATGCCGTCGGCGGGCGCGCGGCGAGCGAGGCGAGCGATCTGCTTCCCTTGGATTTGGCCGATGTCGACAACTTGCGTGCCGGTCTCGACATCGCGCGACCCGACGTCGTCTTTCATCTCGCCGGGCAGGCCGCAGTCGATCAGGCGCTGGCCGATCCCATGGGAACGTACCAAACCAACGTGCTCGGCACCGCGCGCTTGCTGCAAGCGATCCGCGGCTACGCGAGCGATGGAGCTTCCGCTCCGCGCCTGCTCTTTGCCAGCTCCGCCGACGTTTACGGGCCGCGCCGCGCCGACGAGCTGCCGCTGGTCGAAACGCTGGCGCCGTGCCCGGTGAACCCATATGGCGCGAGCAAGGCTGCGGCCGAGGCGCTGCTGATGGGCGAGGCCAAGAGCTACGGATTGGACGTCGTCATCGCCCGGACGTTCAACTACGTCGGACCGGGTCAAGCGTCGCGCTTTGCGATACCGTCGTTTGCCACACAACTCGCTCGCATCGCGAATGGAGAGGCGACGATCTTACAGGTTGGAAACTTGAACGCGCAGCGCGACTTCCTCGACGTACGCGACGGCGTCGCGGCGTACATCGGCCTCGCTTCGCACGGGGAGCGGGGCGAGATGTACAACGTGTGCAGCGGAATCCCCGTGGCGATGAAAGATATTTTAGCCGAACTGATCGCCATCGCGCGGGTTCCGGTCGAGATTCGCGAGGATCCGGCGCGGATGCGGCCTTCCGACGTCCCGGTCTACTACGGGTCGAATCGGAAGATGTGCGAGCTGCTGCAGTGGAAGCCCGATATCTCTCTGCGCCGTTCGCTGCGCGACGTGTACGACGACGCACGCGCGCGCGTGGCGGCGGCATGAGCGCTGCAGGCATCGTCGAATAGGCGGCACGTGAACGATCCGAAAACGCACGAGTTGCGAACTTTCGTCTTCAAGAATCGCGGAGCGCTGCTCACCATTCCGGCCGTCGTGCTCGCGGCTTTCGGAAAACCGAGTGCATTGAGCGTCACCCTCGGCCTGCCGCTGGCCATGGCTGGTGAGCTCATCCGTTGCTGGGCCGTTGGGTATTCGGGCGTTACGACGCGCGGCGACGCGGTAACCGCACCGCAGCTCGTGACTGCCGGCCCGTATGCCCACGTGCGCAATCCGCTCTATGTCGGCAACTTCATCACCGCACTCGGCTTTGCCATCGCGTTCACCGGGCGCAACCGCAGCGACGAACGCGCCGGTCTAATTTTGGGATCGCTGGCGACGATGGCTGCGATCTACGGGATCATCGTTCCCCACGAGGAGCAATTCTTGCGATCGCAATTCGGCGAGCGTTTCGAGCGTTACACGCGCAGCGTGCCGCCGGTCATTCCGCAGCTAACGCCGATGCCCGATGCGGTGGGAACCTGGACCCCGTCGGTCATCCGCGAGGCCGAGAGCCGAACCTTTCTCACCTTCGCCACGATGCTGGGCGCGTTAGCGCTCAAAGCGTGGAAAGCGTAACCGCCACGAACGCGCGGACTCGCCTGATACTCGCTCTGACGCTTGCCGCCGCGGTTGCGGCGCTCGAAATTTGGGGCGGTTTGCGTGCGGGGTCATTGGCGCTGCTCGCCGATGCGGCACACGTCTGCATGGACGTGTTCGCGCTGGGCATCGCCTTGGCGGCGCTGATCGGTGCGGCGCGACCGGCTGACACGCGAAAGACGTTCGGCTACGGTCGCGTCGAGATGCTCGGCGCGCTGGCCAACGGTGCGTTGTTGTTGGCGGCAGTCATCTTCATCGTCGTTGAAGCGGTGCGCCGCTTCCAGCATCCGGTCTTGCCGCACGGCGCGCTGATGAGCGCCGTCGCCGCCGTTGCTTTGGCCGTCAACGTCGTCGTCGGCTTGGTATTGCTGCGGGAAGGACGAAGGAATCTCAACGTCCGGGCCGCGCTCTTTCACGTCGCCGGGGATACGCTCGGCGCCATTGCGGTGATCGCCGGCGGGTTGATCATCCTGGCGACGCGCGCAGTGTGGATCGACCCATTGCTCGCGCTCTTCGTTGCCGCGATTATCGTTGTCGGCGTGTGGCGCGTCTTGCGCGATGCATTCGACGTGCTGCTCGAATCGGTTCCGCGTGGCGTAGAAACCGCTGCGGTTGCCGGCGAGATCCGCGGCGTCGAGGGCGTCGTGTCGGTGCACGATCTGCACGTTTGGTCCATTGGCTCGGAGGCGCGCGCGCTCTCGGCGCACGTACAGCTCGACGATCGCCGGATCAGCGAGGCTACCGCCATCCTGCGGGAGATCGATGCGCGGCTGGCCGCGCGATACGGAATCTCGCACGCCACCT
>JBPYDW010000182.1:0-2034 GCA_051986335.1 Vulcanimicrobiaceae bacterium
CGGCCGCTTCCGGCCATTACGTCGTGCGTAGAAGCGCGCGCAACGTCATAAACGTGAACCCCGTCGCCGGTCCCGCTTATGCTCTGCGTGGCATACGCAATCCAGCTTCCATCGTTACTTTCGACGACTTCGGTGACGTTTGGAACTTCGAGCATCGTCGTCCCGGCAAGATCGCGAATCGTCAACGTCGAGCCGATTGCCTTCGACTTATCCGCCAGTTTTGGCTGGGGAGAAGGTGAGCCCGCCGGCGCCGGCGGTGGAACGGCAAGGTAGGCGATGGTAGTGCCGCCGTCGCTGGGAACGACGTGGCTCTTCACGTTGTCGACGATCGCCGCCGCCGTGGAGCCGCGGAGATCGAGGATGCCGAGACCGCTCTTCGGCTGCTCCGACTCCGGCTTGCCGGCATCGCGCGCCGCGTCGATCTGCTTGCGCGGTGCGAGGTGAACGAAGACGACGAACCTTCCGTTGCCCACGAACTGCGGCGCGCTGCCGCGCGATTCGTTCCTTTCCATCCCGTTCGCGAGATTGCGAACCACCAAGGTCGGATCGGCGTCTTCCGGCGTTACGACGTAGGCGAGTGCGGAACCGTCGGGGGAGAGGGCCGGCGTTCGTACGTCGCTCCAGCCGTCGTAGGCTTTGTAGTCGAGAGGTACGGGCGCACCCGCGCTCGCCGGAGCGAGCAGCAACGTAATAAGGGCGGCGCCGCAGAATGCGGGCAGCAATTTCATGGCCGGTAATTGCCGAGCCGGCGAGGGCGAGTCCTTTGGAGACTACAGGGCGCTCTTCCAGACCTCTCCGCCCTTGACGATGAGCGACAGTGCGTTCCCGTCGCGCGCCAGCAAGCCAATATCCTCGAGAGGATCGCCGTCGACGAGAATGAGATCGGCGTAGGCGCCGGGCGCGATCGTGCCCAGCTTCCCGCGTTGTTGGAGGATCTCGGCATTGATGGTTGTTGCCGAGCGGAGGATCTCTATCGGCGAGTTAACGGCGCGGCGCAACTCGAACTCGGTGCACTGTCGCGCTTGGTGAA
This sequence comes from Vulcanimicrobiaceae bacterium, assembly GCA_051986335.1. Lineage (GTDB taxonomy): Bacteria > Vulcanimicrobiota > Vulcanimicrobiia > Vulcanimicrobiales > Vulcanimicrobiaceae > JBPYDW01. The sequence continues at coordinate 1,031 of JBPYDW010000182.1, forward strand.
CACCAAGCAGATCGGTTCCAAGACCCATTCGTACCCCGCGACGCACCATCGTTTCGAGCCCGCCGAGCATGCGGTCGCGAATGGCGCGCAGCTTTTGCATGCTGACCGGGGGAAAACCCTGCGCCGGTCCATCCTCGTAAAGCGCTTCAACAACCGCCATCGTCGGCACGATGAACGCGCCGCGCTCGACCGCCAGTTGTGCGGTCGCATCCTCGATGAGCGTGCCGTGTTCGATGCAGCGCACGCCAAGTTTGATGCAACGCTCGATTGCCGCATCCGGATGACAGTGGGCGGTAACGTAGGAACCGTGTCGGGTCGCCTCGTCGACGGCGGCGGCGATCTCCGCGTCGGAAAACTGCGTGCGGTCAACGGGGTCGGAGGGGCTGGCGACGCCGCCGGAACCCATGATCTTTATGTGCGTCGCACCCAAGCGGAAGTTTTCACGGACCGCGGCTCTTCCCGGCAGCGCAGCTGCTTTCACAGACCGGCGGCCACGGCGATCTGCGCCCGCCCGACGATCTCCCCTGCTGCGGCAGCGAGCGGTTCGCCGTCATCGTCGACTCGCCCGACGCAATGCGCGCAGCGGTCCGCGAAAATTTCCGCTTGGGTGCGACGCACATCAAGATCATGGGTTCCGGCGGCGTCGCTAGCCCCTCCGACCCCGTTGACCGCACGCAGTTTTCCGACGCGGAGATCGCCGCCGCCGTCGACGAGGCGACCCGACACGGTTCATACGTTACCGCCCATTGTCACCCGGATGCGGCGATCGAGCGTTGCATCGAGCTTGGCGTGCGCTGCATCGAACACGGCACGCTCATCGAGGATGCGACCGCACAACTGGCGGTCGAGCGCGGCGCGTTCATCGTGCCGACGATGGCGGTTGTTGAGGCGCTTTACGAGGATGGACCGGCGCAGGGTTTTCCCCCGGTCAGCATGCAAAAGCTGCGCGCCATTCGCGACCGCATGCTCGGCGGGCTCGAAACGATGGTGCGCCGCGGGGTACG
>JBPYDW010000183.1:0-5889 GCA_051986335.1 Vulcanimicrobiaceae bacterium
GTGATTTCAAAACCTTTTTCGCGCAGGCCCAACGACTTGAGCAGCGACCAGCAAACCGGAACCTCTTCGATCGGATCGGCGGCCAGCGAGACGCGAATCGTGTCGCCGATGCCCTCGAACAGCAGAATTCCCAACCCGACCGACGACTTGATCGTGCCGTCGCGCAGCAAGCCGGCCTCGGTGATGCCCAGATGCAGAGAATACGGCGTATCGCGCTCGCGCAATCGCTTGTCCATCAAGCGGTAGGCGTGCACGGTGGTGATGACGTCGTGCGCCTTGAGCGAAATAACGATGTCGGTGTGGCCGAGATCCTCCAGAATCTGCACGTGACGCATCGCCGACTCGACCATCGCTTCGGGCGTATGGCCGAGCGTCTTCTCCAGATCCGGCGCCAGCGAGCCCATGTTAACGCCGATGCGAATCGGAATTCCGCGCGCCTTGGCGGCCTCGACGACTTCGCGCGTCTTGTTCACGTCGCGAATGTTGCCCGGATTCAAGCGCAACTTGGCGACGCCGGCTTCGATTGCGGCCAACGCCATGCGATGATCGAAATGAATGTCGGCGACGATCGGAACCGGCGACCGGTGAACGATGGCGGGCATAGCCGCGGCGTCGGGCGGATCCTTCACCGTGACGCGAACGATCTCGCAGCCTTCCATCGCCAGCGCGTAAACTTGCTCCAGCGTCTTGTCGGCATCGGCGGTGTCGGTCGTGGTCATCGATTGCACCGCAATCGGATAGCTGCCGCCGATCCACACGCTCTTCGCGTCGGACTTGCCGGTTTTATTCTGCAAGAAGACGGGTTTGCTCGCGCGTCGCAAGCGAATCATCCGAGTACCCCTCTTCCCGAGACGATACGCGAAACGTCGTGGAACGCGACGATCAGCATGAGCGCCAGCAACGCCGCCAGCCCGGCAATGTGGACCATCGCCTCTTTCTCGGGGTCGACCGGCTTACCGCGAATCAGCTCGGCAATGATAAATGCGGCGCGGCCGCCGTCGAGCGCCGGTAACGGCAACAGGTTGAATAGGCCGAGCGCAAACGATAACAGAGCGGCTAAATTCAGATAGGGACCCCAGCCGAAGTCTTCAACCGTCACCGCGGTCTGGCCCATTCCGATCGGGCCGGTCACTTGACCCGCGTACTTCGTGAACTGCGTGGTCAGCAATTTCACGTTCTCGATCGAAACGTTCACGGTGTTGACGTAGAGTACGCCGCTGGCGGCGATGGCCTGGAGGAATCCAACGCGCTGGTAGGCGTTGATCGGAATGAAGCCGATGCAACCCTGATCGGCGTGCGGCGCCGGACACGGTGCCGGCGTAAGGCGCACGGTGCCCAGCGAATTACCGTGCTCGTCGCTGCGCTCGTAGGCAATTGTGATCGGCACGTTCAGCGATGCGTGAATCTTTTTCACCAGCTGATCGCCGGTCATTTTGATCCCGTCGATCGACACGAGCCGGTCGCCGGCCAACAGACCGGCACGCTGCGCGGGGCTGCCGTCCTTCACCGGTCCGATGACCGGTTGCACCGAGTTGCCGGGCACGCCGAACGCCAGCGCTCCGACGAACAGAATCACCCAGGTCAAAATGAAGTTTGCAAACGGACCGGCAACGATGATGGCGAGGCGAGCCCAGGGCGACTTCGACTGAAAGTTATCGGACTTGCGCGACGGTGAATCCATGTACTCGCGCATCTGCGAGGCCTCGGAGGTCTTGCCGTCCTCGCCTTCCATCGCGCAGTAGCCGCCGATCGGCAGAAGGCGCAAAGAATAGAGCGTCCCGCTGCGCGGGCTCGTCCAGCCGAACAGCTTGGGGCCCATACCGACGGCGAATTCGTTGACGCGAACGCCGTTGCGGCGCGCCATGAGGAAGTGCCCGTACTCGTGCAGCACGACCAGGACGGAAAGCGTCAGCAAGAAGATTGCAATCTTCAACAGCTGCGTGAGTGCGATGAACCCTAAGAGCACGAAACGACCTCGTCGACAAGCGAAACGGCGCGCTCCCGCGCCGACCGGTCCGCCGCGCGGACTCCCTCCAATGTTAGGTCAGTCGAAGGGACGGCCTGCATGACTTTGGCTATAACCTCGGGGATCTGTCCAAAGCGTAACCGGCCTGCCACAAATGCTCCCACGGCTACCTCGTTGGCCGCTGAGAGGGTAGCCGGCAGCGTACCGCCCTCGGCCAGCGCTTGGTAGGCCAGGCCCAGGCAGGGGAACCGCCCTAGGTCGGGCGGCTCAAAATCGTAGCGCAGCACGCCGGTGCCGGGCCGGGCGCCCAGTGCCGCCAGCGTGCTATCGGGAGCGGGCACCGAAGGCGACTCCAGCCGCTCGGGGTAGGCGAGCGCATAGCCGATCGGCACCCGCATGTCGGGTGCGCCAAGCTGCGCCTTCACGCTCGCGTCGCTGAACACGACAAAGCCGTGCACGATCGATTGCGGGTGCACTACCACGTCGATGCGGTCGCCGGACAGCCCGAACAGGCGACCGGCCTCGATCACTTCCAAGCCCTTGTTCATCAGCGTCGCCGAGTCGATTGTATTTTTCGTACCCATCTGCCAGGTCGGATGCGCGAGTGCTTGCTCGACGGTCGCATTAGCAACCGCTTCCGCCGATGCGGTGCGAAACGGTCCGCCCGATGCCGTGAGCACGATGCGCTCGATGCGACGGTGCTGCTCGCCTACGATGCATTGAAAGATCGCGCTGTGCTCGCTGTCGACGGGGACGATCGCCGAGCCGCTGCCCGCAGCCGCCGACATGAGCAGCTCGCCGGCGGCGACGATCAACTCCTTGTTGGCAACCGCGACGTTGATCCCGCGCTCGACCGCAGCAAAGACTGCATCGAACGCGACGAATCCATCGGTCGCTGCCAGGATGACGTCGGCACCGGTCTCGAGCGCGACGCGGCGAAGTCCGGCCGGTCCGTCGGCGGCAGAGCTGAACTCGCGCGGCGTAAAGCGTTGCGCCTGTTCGTGAAGCAACGCGGTGTTATGCCCGGCCGCGAGCCCCACGACCGTAAAACGCTGGGGATGACGCGCGATGACGTCGAGCGCTTGGGTGCCGATCGAACCGGTCGAACCCAAGATGGCAACGCGGCGCATTACTGAACCTGTAAGACGCCGACGAGATGGAGTGCACCGAAGAACGCCATACCGCCGAAGAGATAGGAGTCGAACCGGTCGAGCACGCCGCCGTGCCCAACGATCATCGACCCGGCATCTTTGACGCCGGCGTCGCGTTTCAAGGCCGACTCAACCAAGTCGCCGGCTTGGGCAGCGATCGAGGTGATCGCACCGACGACGAGTCCCTGTAGCCAGGTCAGCTGCAGCGCCGGCCACAACGCGGCCAGCGCCATGCCGATGCCGGCGACCAGCAGCAACGATCCGAGCGAACCTTCCACCGTCTTTTTCGGCGAGATGCGGGTGAGCTGATGACGGCCGATGAGCGATCCTACCGCCATGCCCAAGATGTCCGTCGAGGCGATGAGCACGACGACGTAAATCGTAAGGTACAAGCCCGCCTGTGGAACCTCGCGGATGAAACAGAAGTAGGTCAGCGTCTTACCGATGTAGAGCACTGCCAATAGCGTGTAGGCCGTGCGGGCAAAGTAGCCTTTTTGCTCGCCGTACATCCCCAGCCAGAAGGTAGCGATAACGATGCCGGCGAGCAGCACCCCTTCCCATTTATGCAACTTATCGAAGGCGGCGAGAACGATGTACGCGGTGGTGCCGATGACCGCGACCGGATATTCCAGCGCCTGACCCTTGATCGTGCAGAGCTTGTTCAGCTCGTAGAGGCAGCCCAAGCCGATCGCCAGCACCAACAGATAAAAGGCGGGCGGGTAGAACATCGTCGCGATGCCGCCGACGGCCAGCAACGCGCCGACGACGATGCGCCGGCTGAGGCCGGCGACGGGCCTAGACCCCGAAACGACGACGCCGTCCGGCATAATCCGTCAATGCACCCAAGAACTCTTTGCGCCCGAAATCGGGCCAATATACATCGCTCATTACCAGTTCCGAATAGGCGGCTTGGTAGAGCAGGAAGTTCGACAAACGATGCTCTCCGCCCGGGCGAATTACCAATTCCGGGTCGGGAAGATCGGCCGTGAAGAGATAGGAGGCGATCCGCTCTTCGTCGATTTGGTCGAGCGACAAGGCACCCTGGGCCACGTCACCGGCGATCGCTTTGACGGCTCGCTCCAGCTCGAAGCGCGAGCTGTAGTTCACCGCGAGATTGAGCTGCAAGCCGGTGTTGCGTGCCGTGCGATCTTGCAGCGAACGCAGCGCCTCACGCGAGCCGGCCGGCAGTTCTTCCCAACCGCCAATGATGCGGACGCGCACGTTGTTGCGGTTCAGCTCGGCGACCTCGTTTTGCGCGAAAAAGACGCACAGCTCGAAGAGCAACGAAATCTCGCTGGCATCGCGCTGCCAGTTCTCGGTCGAGAAGCCGTACACGGTGAGGTACTGCACGCCGGAATCGCTCGCCGCACGCGTCACTTCGCGCAGCGCCAAGATGCCGCGGCGATGCCCTTCGATGGCCGGCAGACCGCGAGCCTTCGCCCAGCGCCGGTTGCCGTCCATGATGATTGCAACGTGCCGCGGCACGACCGGCAAATTTACGGCTTGCATTTTTCGTAGGATTCGTAGCCGAGGACCAGGTCGAGCCCAGCGGCGTCATCGTTGAGTGGTTTGACGCGCAAGACGCGCAGGCTCCCTCGGCCGAGCCACACGCCGACCGGCGATAGCACGCTGTATCGCAGGCGGCGACCGGCGAGCGCGCGCCGGACTTCTACATCGGTCAACATAACAAGGTCGGACGGGTCGGTCACACCTCCATGACTTCCTTTTCCTTTGCCGTGACCAGCGCGTCGATGTCCTTGACCGCTTTGTCGGTGACCTTCTGCAGCTGGTCGTGAAGGCGTTTGTTGTCGTCCTCGGTTATCTCGTGCCCTTTGAGCTGATGCTTGAAATCGTCTGCCGCTTTGTGGCGGACGTTGCGAATCGCAACCTTGCCGTCTTCCGCCTTCTTCTTTATAACCTTGACGAGATCGCGCCGGCGCTCTTCGTTGAGCGGAGGGATCGTCAAGCGGATCGAGTTGCCGTCGACGTTCGGCGTCAAGCCAAGGTCGCTTTTCTCGATGGCCTTGCGAATGTCGCCCACCACGCCTTTGTCCCAAGCGCTGATCACCAAAGTCCGGGAATCGGGCGTCGACACGCCGGCCACTTGCTTGAGCGGCACGCTCTGGCCGTAGGCTTCGACGTGCAAGCGGTCCAGCAGCGCGGCTGAAGCCCGGCCCGTACGGATCGAGGCAAACTCGCTGCGCGTTGCCTCGACGCACTTGTGCATTCTTTCTTCGATCTCTCGCATCGTCGCGTCTGTCATCGCGCTCCTCCTGCGGTTGCATCAGCCAATGCATCCTTGCCGACGAACGTTCCGATCGGTTCGCCCCAAACGACGCGCCGAATGTTGCCGTGGACGCCCATATCGAACACGATGATCGGCAAGCGGTTGTCCATGCACAGCGCCATCGCCGTCGAATCCATCACTTCCAAACCGCGCTGCAGCACGTCCATGTAATCCAATCGCTCGAAGCGGGTAGCGCTGGGATCCTTCTTTGGGTCGGCGGTGTAAATGCCGTCGACTTTGGTCGCCTTGAGAATCGCTTGCGCTCCTACTTCAACCGCGCGCAGTGCTGCGGTGGTATCGGTGGTGAAGTACGGATTGCCGGTGCCGGCCGCAAAGATCACGACCCGGCCCTTTTCCAGATGCCGAATCGCTCGGCGGCGAATGTAGGGCTCGGCGATCTGATGCATCGCCACCGCCGTCTGCACGCGCGATGGGACGCCTTGCCGCTCGAGGGAATCTTGCAGCGCCAATGCGTTGATGACCGT
>JBPYDW010000184.1:0-2285 GCA_051986335.1 Vulcanimicrobiaceae bacterium
TCATGACAACGTTTACGACGTGCAGACAGGGAACAACCTCGACGCGCAGCTAGGCGTCACGTGCGATTCGAACGTGCATTATATCTGTTACGCCCGCCTCGGATTCGATGGTCCGACCGGGTGGGGAACGCCCAAAGGACTCGGCGCATTTTAAGAATCCTCGCATTGGTGCTCGTTGCCGGTCTAGCGGGCTGCAGCAGCATCGGCTCGTCGCTCGAGCAGACTCCGCTGCCGCCGGTCGACCAGCCTCCAACCACGACGCAAGAACCGGCGACGCGCGAATCGCCGCCGGGTGAGCCTAGCGATAACTCGTCAGACTCGTCGGACTCATCAGATTCGTCCGACGACGACACGGCGCCCGTTTCGCAAGGTGCGTCGCCGAGCGCGGCCCCGACCCGGTCGGCAGCGGTAGCGCGATCAGCTACCGCATCACCGTCGGCAACTGCATCGCGATCGCCGAGCCTTCGCTACGCGTGCCGGCAACCTGCGCAAGCCGGCCGTCGCGAGTGCGCTGCGATCGTCCAAAACGGTGACGCCGAACGTGTCACTCGAAGCGGCGGCTGCATTCGAACCGCGCCGTATTGCGCATCGGATCTTCAATCCGCGTACGGCCTGACACAAGTGGTTAGAAATGGAAGAAGCGCAACCGTCGGAATCGTCGACGCGTATGGTGATCCGACCGCAGCAAACGACCTCGCAACCTATCGCAAGACCATGGGGTTGACCGCGTGCGGCGGCTCGAACGGTTGTCTGAAAATAGTCAATCAGAGCGGGCACACCGGTCCGCTGCCCAAACCCAGCTCGGACTCGAGCGATGACTGGCGTGCCGAAGAAGCGCTCGACCTCGACGTCGTTTCCGCGATCTGCCCAAACTGCAAGATCGTGCTCGTCGAAGCGAACAGCAACCGGAACGCGGACCTCGCGACGAGCGTCAACGCAGCTATTTCGCTGGGTGCAGCGGCGGTGGTCAACTCATATAGCGGAAAAGAAGACGGCTCGGGGTATGGCGCGTACCAGCGCGCCGGTCGCGCAATTACGGCAAGTGCCGGCTACGGAACCGGAGCGAGTGCGCCGTGCAGTTTTAGGGGCGTCGTTTGCGTGGGAGGGACTTCGCTCTTCGCCGGGTCAGCGCCGCGCGGCTGGGCAGAGCGTTCTTGGAGCGGGGCTGCGGGCGGCTGCAGCGCATACGTGGCTAAGCCGTCGTGGCAACAGCTAAAGGGCTGTAAGTCGCGAAGCACGGTTGACCTCTCGGCCGTCGCCGACCCGGCGACCGGCGTGGCGGTCTACGATTCGGCAAGCGGGGGATGGCAAGAGATGGGCGGGACTGGCGTCGGCGCCGCGATCGTCGCCGCGCTTTTCGCGATGGGCCCGAACAGCGCTCGCTCTAACGCGCCGCAATGGATATGGCGCCACGCCGGCAGCGGCGCTTATCACCACGTGGGAAATGGGAAGTCGGGCTACGACGGTACGACCGGCTGGGGAACGCCCAATGGAGTAGGAGGTTTCTGAGATGCGCGCCCGCGCAACTCTCTTTGCTGTGACCGCGATTGCAACGCTCATGGCTGCTACGCCGGGCGATCACGCGGTGATCGTAAACTCGGGTTCGACGAACTCCTACGGGTATACGATCACGATCGGATCGGATGGCAAGGCCTCGGTCACGATGCAGAAGCGCGGCGAGAGTGCCGTCGGCACGCCGAAGCCGTTTACCGTTCCGGCCGCGACGACGGCGCGTTTCTTCTCGGACCTTGCCGCCGCGCGCAAAGGTCACGCGGTGACCGTTCCGTGCATGAAAAGCGCGTCGTTCGGCACCTCGACGCACATTACGTGGCAGGGGTGGACCTCGCCCGATCTGAGCTGCCCGCCGAAGGACGGACTGGGCGATGCGCTCGTCACCGACATGGCCGCGATACGAAAAGCTGCCGGTATCGAAGAGCTGCCGCCGTTACATCCGGGCGGCGCTCCGTAACGCTACACCACTAGTACATCAATTTTCTTATCAAGTACGTCATCTCGAGCGCGCTGGTGAAGGCGCGTTCGCGCAAATTCGCGCCCGCCCCGTGTCCGCCTTCGGTTACTTCATAAAAGAGGTAGGGAACGTGCATCGCCTCCAGCTTTGCCGCAAACTTGCGCGCGTGCTGGGGACCGACGCGATCGTCCTTGGTGGTCGTCCAGATCAGCGGTTCGGGATAAGTGACGCCGGGTTTCAGATTGTTGTAGGGTGAGATCGAGGCGAGGAAGGCGCGCTGCTCGGGATTCGAAACGCTGCCGTACTCACCGGTCCA
>JBPYDW010000185.1:0-3642 GCA_051986335.1 Vulcanimicrobiaceae bacterium
TTCGCCTGCGCGATGCGGCGATCGGCTTCAGCCTGACTGGTCTGCAGCTCGGCGCCGATGTTCTTACCGACGTCGACGTCGGCGATGTCGATTGACACGATCTGGAACGCCGTGCCGGCGTCCAGTCCTTTGGCGAGCACCGCTTTGGAAATGCGATCCGGATACTCGAGCACTTCCTTGTGATCGACCGCCGCGCCGACCGCCGACACGACGCCTTCACCGACCCGCGCCACGATGGTCGGCTCGCCGGCACCGCCGACGTAGCGGTCGAGATCGCTGCGCACCGTGATTCGCGCTTTGACGTTGAGCTGAATGCCGTTTTGCGCCACGCCTTGGAAGACCGGCGTCTCGATCACTTTCGGATTGACCGCGATCCGCAGCGCCTCGAGCACGTCGCGGCCGGCCAAGTCGATCGCGGCCGCGCGTTGCCACTCCATCGGAATCTGCGCGCGCTGGGCGGCGATCATCGCCAAGGTCACGTTCTCGACGTTGCCGCCTGCCAGATAGTGCGACTGCAGTTGATCGACCGTGAGGTTCAACCCCGCCTTGCGCCCGCGGACGTAGTTGGTGACGATAATTCCCGGAGGAATGCCGATGAGCCGCATGCGCACCAGCGACACGATTCCCAAAGGCACCCCGGCCGCGATCGTTCGAATCCACAACCCGATTGGGAAGTAGTAGAGGAACATGAAAAACAGGATGATCGCGATGACGAAGATGACGATCGCGCCAACGCCTGCGAATACCACAAGAACTCCTTTTTCGGCTGCTAAGAACGGCTAGGCTTTGTAACTCGGGAGAGTTACGGGTTCGACAAAGACACGCGCGCCTTCCACGCGTACCACGCGGACGGGCGTTCCCGCCGGAATGAATTCACCCTGCGTCAATACGTCCACGCGGTGCCCCTCGATGGATGCCACGCCGGCCGGGCGCAAGAACGACGCCGCGGTTCCGCTCTTGCCGCGCAAGTAACTGAAGTCGGCGCTGCTGACGTACTCGGGGCCCTGTTCGGCGACGAGCACGAGCCGGCGCATCCAGGCGTTCTCCGGAACGGCGCGGGTGAAGAATCCGAACAGGATCACCGTCAGCACGATCGCGGTTGCGAGCGTGTAGAGCGCGATGACGAAGAACTGCGTGCCGAAGGCCAGCAGCACGGCGGCTACCAGCGCGAAACCGCCGAGAATTCCCGGCGCACCGTGGCCGGGCACGACGTGCAGCTCCCATAAGATGCCGAAGATGCCGAGGATAGCCAGCGCCACGACGAGGCCGTTGGAGAATCCGGCGTAGACGTGCGTGCCGAAGAACAGGATCAGGGCGATGACGCCGATCGTTCCGGCGATGCCGTGCATCGTCTGCATCTCGATCAATAGGCCCAGCATTCCCAGCGTCAACAGGATGCCGCTAACGACCGGATCGGTAGCAAAGCGCGCCAGCGACTCCGCCCAGGTGTAGTCGGCGCTGACGCGGGTTACATTTTGCAAGCTCAGCGCGGCCAGCGCAGCATCGAGCGAGGGCGCCGTTCCCGAGGCAATGCGCGCCGAGACCGCATCGTCGGTGTTCAGCGTCAGCACCTTGCCCGGCGACTTGTACTGCGTCAGCTCCACGTCTTTATCGACCATGGCGCCGGCGAGCTTGGGATCGTAGTGATTGCGCAACGCCGTCGATTGGAACTCGCCCTTGAGCGCCGATACCATCTTGTCGGTATTGGGAATCGGCTCGGCGGCGCCGATCGAGGCCCCCGGCCCCATGATGATCCGCTGCGCCGACAGCGTGATCAACGCCGCCGCGGAATACGCACGTTCCGACACATACGCGTAGACCGGCATCTTCGCCGTGAAGAGTGCGTCGCGAATCTCGAAGGCGGCCGCGACCAATCCGCCACCACTGTTAACGTCGAGCACGATCGCCTTCGCGCCGTCGCGATTGGCTTGTTCGACGGCCCGTTGGACCAGGTGCGCCATGCCTTCATCCACCGTATCGTGGATGGGAATGACCATGACCTCGGAGCCCGTGGGCGAGCCGGCGGCACCGGCCAAGCCGGCCGTTCCTAAAAGGAAGAGTGCGGCCCACCATGCCGCCCGGATGCGCGAACCGTTCATATGGTGAGTTACCCGCGCTTCGCGGCTAAGTTACGAGGAGCTCCCGGCGGCGGGTGCCGGGCGCCGCCCGGCGCGAAGGGTCGGTAGTGACGGGAAGCGACGCCGCCTTCAGCGGTTATATGCCGGACCTCTACGAGCGGCTGCTCGTGCCGATGCTTTTCGCCCCCTATGCAGAGGATATGGCGGCGCGGGCCACAGCGATCGGTCCGCAACGGATACTGGAAATAGCGGCAGGGACGGGAGCGGTAACGCGAGAGCTCGCCGCCGCGCTGCCGCAAGCCGAAATCGAAGCGACGGATCTCAATCCCGAAATGGTGTCGCGAGGGTCGCAGCTCGGGAGCGGGCCGAAGATTCGCTGGTCCACCGCGGACGCGGCCGTGTTACCGTTTGCCGACGCGCGCTTCGATCTGGTCATGTGCCAGTTCGGGGTGATGTTCTTTCCCGACCGGGTCGGCGCGTTTCGCGAAGCGCGGCGAGTGCTGGATGCCGGCGGGAGGTTTCTGTTCAGCGTGTGGGACGGGTTGGAAAACAACGACATCCCGCGTATCGTCTCGAATGCCGCCGCCGCCGTCTTCCCGAATGACCCACCTCGGTTCTTGAGCCGAACGCCCTACGGTCATGGCGATCCGGTCGCCCTGGAACGCGAACTTCGCACCGCCGGATTCAACAGCGTGACGTGGGAGATGTTAGAACGGCGCAGCGTCGCGCCGTCGGCGCTGCTGGCCGCTCGGGGTCTCTCCGAGGCGACGCCCTTGCGTCACGAGATACTCGAACGCGATTCAACCTTGCTCGGCAGCGTCGTCGAAAAGGCGCAACGCGAAATCGCGGCCGAGTTCGGCGACGGGTCGATCGATGCGCCGATGCGCGCCTTCGTTTTTACCGCGCAGTAGCGCGAGAGGCCCTACCCCAACTCCTCGGCGACGAGCGCGCGGACGACGTTCCCGTCGGCAAGTCCTTTGAGCTGCGGCATGACCAGCTTCATGACCGCTCCCTGGTTGCGGCCCGCCTCCGGCAGCGAAGCGACCGCAGCCTTGACGATGCTGCGAATCTCATCCGGCGACTTTTGGGCGGGGATATAGACGGCCAGGATGTCCCGCTCGAGAACTTCCTTGTCGGCGAGGTCGCTACGGCCACCTTTGGTGAATTCGGTAATCGAATCGTTGCGCTGCTTGACCTGGCGCTGCAGCACCGCAAGCTCGTCGGCTTCGGAAAGGTCAACGCCCGCCTCGGTGCGCTTGTAGATAAAACCAGAAAGGGCCGACCGTAACGTGTCGACCCGAATTTGATCCCGTGCTTTCATCGCGGCCGTGAGATCGGCCGCGATACGATCCCGCAGCGCTGCCACTAACTGCGGCGCTTGCGCGCGGCCGCCGACTTCTTCTTGCGGCGGACGCTGGGTTTCTCGTAGTGCTCGTGCTTACGCGCTTCAGCCAAAATCCCGGCCTTCTGGGTGGCTTTCTTGAAACGGCGGAGTGCGCTCTCAATCGACTCTCCCGGAGCCACGCGAACTTCCATCTTTGAACAACCCCCCTTTCAGGCGCGG
>JBPYDW010000186.1:0-2319 GCA_051986335.1 Vulcanimicrobiaceae bacterium
TGCCGTGACGTCGACGTGGAGTCGCGATTGAGCATTGTGGCTGCCGGCGGCAGCGACGTGAAAACATCGATGTTGCAAGATTTAGAGGCCGGCCGGCGGCTGGAACTCGATCCCATCGTCGGCGCAACCGTCGAGCTCGGCGAGCGCCTGGGCGTTCCGGTACCGAGCCTGCGGGCAGCCTACGACGCCCTCCGCGAACTCAGCAGTGTCTAGCCCAGGCGGAGGTCGTCGCCGCCCTGTCATCCTGAGCACAGGTTGCCTTTGGCAACCGCAGTCGAAGGACCGCTACGAGTGACCGCATCCGCCGGTCCGCGGACGAAGTCTCCGCTCGAGTTCTGGTTCGATTTTGCCAGCACGTATTCGTACGTCGGCGCGATGCGCATCGAAAAACTGTGTAGCGACGCTGGGGTGGAGTTGCAGTGGAAGCCGTTTCTGCTTGGCCCGGTATTTGCGCTGCAAGGCCTCTCCGATTCCCCGTTCAACGTCTATCCCGAACGCGGGCGCTATATGTGGCGCGAGCTCGAGCGCGTCTGCCGCAAATACGGATTGCGGTGGAAGAAACCCAGCGTCTTTCCGCGCCGCAGTTCCAAGGCCGGAAAGATCGCCGCCGTCAACGTCACCCAACCGTGGATGGGACAATTCGTGCGCGCAGTCTTCGCCGCGAACTTCGTTCGCGATGTGGATATAGATGACGATGAGGTGATCGCCGCCATCCTTTCCGACTTACAGCAAGATCCGCACGTCGTGATTGAGGAAGCGCTGGGGCCGCACGGCGCCGCGTTGCGCGAGAATACTACGGCCGCCATCGCGGCCGGAATCTTCGGCGCGCCGACGTGCCGCATAGGCAGCGAGTTGTTTTGGGGCGAGGAGTACGTTGACGATGCGGTTGCCTGGGCGGCCGGCACTTATCCATGAGCGTCGCTATCGAGCAGCTTGCTGCGGTCGGTGAAAAAACCGGCGGGTACTTTCGCGACCTCGGCATCGCCACGGCGTACGACCTGCTCGACGATCTGCCGTTTCGTTACGAGGATCAGCGCTTTGCCACGCCCTCGGCCAAGTTGTTGGAAGCCGGCGGCGAGACGACCGCGGTTGGACGGATCGTCGCCGTGAAAGAACGGCGCGTTCGCGACCTGGAGATCGTCGAAGCGCGCCTCGAAGACGAGAGCGGTTCGTTCACCGCCAAATGGATTGGTCGCCGGCGCTTCGTTGTCGGCCGGTTTCATGAGGGGATGCGACTGTTTGTGCGCGGTCGCGTGGAACGCTCGCTCGCGGGTCCGGTCGTTAACGTGGGTAGCTACGGAACGCTGGCCGCCGAAGAGTCCTATCGCGGCGAAGTCGTTCCGGTCTATCACGCCAGCGCCGATCTGAGCAGCCGGAAGATCGCGCAGGTCGTGAAAAAGAACTTGCCGCGCCTGCTCGTGCTGGCCGGCGACGATCCGCTGCCGCCGGATCTACGCAAGAAGTACGGCTTTGCCGGCCTGCTCGATTCGTATCGTGACGTGCACGCGCCGGTAACGCCCGAAGCCGCCGCCAAGGCGCTCGAGCGCTTCATCTATACCGAGTTTCTAGCGCTGGCGACGGTCGCGCAACGCCGGCGCAGCGAACGCGAGCGCGAGCACGTGGTACAGGCGCTCGAACTGCCTGCCGGCCTGCTGCAGGCGCTGCAGGCGCAGCTGCCCTTCGTGCTGACCGCGGCGCAGGCGCGCGTCATGAATGAGATCTGGAACGACATGGCGCGGCAGACGCCGATGAATCGTCTGCTGCAGGGCGACGTCGGCAGCGGAAAGACGTTGGTGGCCGCCGCCGCGATGCTGCTGGCTGCGCGCAACGGCGTGCAGTCCGCGTTGATGGCGCCCACCGAAATCTTGGCGCTGCAACACGCAGCAAAGCTCGCGCCGTTGCTGCTGCCTTTCGGCGTAGCGCTGGAAGTCGTCATCGGCAGTCAAGGGCAGCGCGCTCGCAACAGTGCTCTCGACCGGCTCGCCGACGGAAGCGCCGCCGTCGTCGTTGGTACGCACGCGCTACTCACCGAAGGCGTAGACTTTGCGCGTTTGGGATTCGTCGTCATCGACGAGCAGCAACGCTTCGGTGTCGAGCAGCGCGCTCGGTTACGGGCCAAGGGCGGCACACCGCACACGTTGCACATGACGGCGACGCCGATTCCGCGCACGCTGGCCCAATCGGTCTACGCTGATCTCGACGTCTCCACGATCGACGAATTGCCTCCGGGGCGAACGCCGATCGAAACGTTCGCCGTCCGGCGCAGCCGCATGGCGCTGGTCGAAGACTTCGTGCGGCGCAGCGTTGCGCTCGGGCAGC
>JBPYDW010000187.1:0-3411 GCA_051986335.1 Vulcanimicrobiaceae bacterium
CCGGTAACGACGGAGGTTTTTCCGTCGTTACCCTTCTCCTTAACACTTTTTGTCATCACAGTGCCGCTTCCGTCGACGACCATCAGGCTGTCGTGCGCGTCGTCGAGAAACGCCGTTACCGGGACGCCGATTCCGCTGACGGAAGTGAGCGAGACGGTGCCGGTTATCGCCATTCCGGATTTCAATCGAAGGTCGGGATTGGCGAGTATCGCCTGAACGGTAAAGTTCGTTGATCCGGGTACAACCTGCCCGAGCACGGCGCTAACCCTTCCACGATAGATCGCGCCCGGAACTCCGGCGACGGTGATCGAAACCGGCGCGCCGTTTCTGATTCGAAACACGTCCTCAGAAGAGGCGTTGAGCATCGCATAAACCGGGTCGAGCTGCTGGATCGTGAAGATCGTCGCGGAGCCGGGATACTGCCCGGGGTTGAGATTGCGATTGACCACAACTCCGTTGACCGGAGAAACGATCGATGCTTTATCGATTGAGGCCTGAATTTGAGCGGCCTGAGCGTGGGCCGATTGAGCGGACGCCACCGCGGATGCCACGTTGGCCGCCTGCAGCCCCTGTTGATAGCTGCCGTTGACTCGCGCGTTGAGCTCCGCCGATGCGAGGCTGGCGCGCGCGGAACTTTCCTGTTGCTGGTCGTTGTGCACCATCGTACGCTGCTGGTCGACCAGCTGCTCCGAGACGTAACCTGTCTGGAGCAGAGTCTGATACCGCTGCAGATTGAGCGTATCGAGCTTTAACGTCTGCTGCGCCTGAAGCAGCGTCGCTTTGGCGTTTCGCACTTGGTCGCCGCCCTGACCGATATTGAGCGTTGCCTGGTACTGCGTCTGCTGCGCGCGGGCGTCGTCGGATACCGCACTTTGCTGCGCCGCATTGAAGCTGGCTCGCAAGTCCGTCGTATCCAAGACCGCCAAAAGCTGGCCCTTGTGTACGTAGTTGCCTTCGATGACGTATACCGAATCGGTCGGCTCGGCCAGCGAACTCGACAACGAAATGTTTTGGTACGGTGCTATGATACCGGCGATTTGCACCGTCGGCCGCACCGTCGCGGGACCGGCATCGGCCGTCGGGATGCTCACCGGCGACGGTTCACCGAACCGGTGGCCTCGGTGGCGCCCTCCTCCGCAGGCCGCCAATGCGACGGCGCAGAGCAAGGCGAGCCCACCTCCAGCTACTCGAATGTTCGGGCTACGTGCCCCAGACGCCATTTCAACTGGGAATTGTACCCCCTCCTCGCTTGGGCGCGCCTGAAATCCGGCTGAGCCACGCAAAGAGTCCGGTTAAAGCTAGTGCGAAAGCGATCGCTCCGATGACGTTGGCAACCGGCGCAAAGGCATCTCCGACAAGTCCGAGGGGGGTCGCGTTTCCGCTAAAAACGATCAACCCGGCGAGTATTACGCCGAAGAGGCTTTCACCGACGATCAGCCCCGATGCGACCAGCACTCCCAGTTGTTTGATGCGCCCGGCGTCCGGCTGGTTTGCCGCCCAGCGGTTATAGGCCCAGCCAAGGATTGCACCCAGCACCACGGGAGCGGTTGTCGCCGGCGGCAGATAGATCCCAAGTCCAACCGCGAGCGGCGGCAACGCCAGCTTTCTAATGCGTAACAACTCGTCGATCGCGACGACGACCGCGCCGACGACCGCGCCCACTTCGATAAGGTGCCAGTCGATTTGAGCGCCGATAACGCCCTTTGCCAGCGCCGAGATGAGGGTCGCTTGCGGCGCCGGCAGCGGCTGCGCAACGATTCCGCGGGCGACGACTCCGTGCGCAGCGACCGCACCGGCGAAGCCGTATGCGCGATTAAGCAAGTTCAGAATCGGTGGGATCACGACCGCTCCAACCGCTACGCCCACGACGAGCGCGACCTGCTGACGCCACGGCGTCGCGTCGACCAGCTGTCCGGTTTTCAGATCTTGAAGATTGTCGTTTGAAATCGTCGCAACACAGAGCAGCACCGCGGTCACTATCAGCGCGTACGCTATCATCGGCAGGGCGGCGGTGCGCACCACGCCGCCGCCGATGGCAAGAACGAGTAGCGCCGCGCCGATAACGGAAAGAATTGCCAAACCGGATACGGGGCTGTTAGACGAGCCGATCAACCCCGCCATGTAACCGCAGGCAGCCGCAACGAAGAATCCGGCAACGGCCACATACGCTATCGCACCCACGGTCAAAGGAAGTGCAAGATGCGCGAGCTGCCCGCCGGAAAGAAACGACCAAAAGAGCACGGCCAGAGGAACAAAACAGAACAAACTGATCGCGCCGACGATGCCGATCGGTAAATCGCGCTCGGTCCGTGGAAGCTGCACGGTCGAATTCTTGCGCCGCCGCGCCGCGGCCAACGCCGAGCTGACCCCAAGCACGACGGGGCGGACGAGCCTCCCGAACGACCAAAGAGCAGCGACTCCGATCGCGCCGGCGCCGATGAAACGAACCTGGTGCGACCAGACCTCGGTAGCGACGTCCGCTGCCGCACCGGCGGTTGGATGCATCGCGGTGAGCGCTGGGGTAGCAATGCCCCACGCGATCACCAATCCGGCGAAGATCGCCAAACCGACGGTCAAGCCGATGAGCTGTCCGGCGCCGACCAGCGCGAGCGAGAGCGAGAAACCGATCCCGCTGGCGGCACCGCCGACCCGGAAGAACGCGGCCAGCTGACCGGCAAACAGGCGCGTCGCCACGATCACCGCAAAGGCCGCCGATGCTAGCGTACCCGCAAGCAGCGCCAGCAGGCCTGCCCGATTCTGTTCCTCCGCCGCGCCGGCCCGAGTGCCGACCTTAAGCACTTCGGCGGCGGCGAGCCCCTCTGGATACGGAAGATCCGATCCGGTCACGAGCGCACGTCGCAGTGGGACACTGTACATCACACCGAGCACCCCACCGATCGCGGCGATGCCGAACGACTGGGCGAACGGAAAACCGCTCCACCAGCCGACCATCACGAGACCCGGCAAGACGAAGATGATCGACGAGAGCGTGCCTGCAGCCGAGGCTACCGTTTGCACGATATTATTCTCGTAGATTGTGGCGTTGCGCAGCGCCCGCAGCACGGCCATCGAAATAACGGCGGCTGGGATCGATGACGCGAAGGTGAGCCCGACTTTAAGGCCGAGGTAGACGTTCGCGGCTGTAAAGACGAGCGTGATCGCCGCGCCAAGGAAGAAGCCGCGCAGGGTAAGTTCCGCCCTGTTTTCCATCACGCGATCCTTCGACGGATGCGCTTCGCGCGCCGCTGCGGAATCGATTTGTTATGAACAAAGCCGCAGTGTTTCCATGAACAAAGCCCGCAGCGTTTGCTGCGGGCTTTGCCGTACCGCCGGTCATTCTCGCCTGTTTGAAGCCGTCGAAAGCCCCCCACCGACGTCTCGATCCGGTTCCTATCGGCCTCACTCAGATTT
>JBPYDW010000188.1:0-10418 GCA_051986335.1 Vulcanimicrobiaceae bacterium
ACCGCGCCTGATCGATACGGCCGAGATGCTAGCTACCATGCTCTTCGAAGACTCTATCGATATCCCGGTCCTCGACCCGCACGCGTGGGAGCCGCTGCACGCATGACCGATCTCCCGCGCGGTCGACTCCCGCCCATCCATGGGCTCAGTCGACACTAGCGCATCCATGCGCGTCGTCCTGGCCGGTGGGAGCGGGTTTCTCGGTCGACACCTCGCCGATGCCCTCGAACTGCGCGGTTACGAAGCGATCGTATTGACGCGTAGCCCGCGTTCGGATGCAGAACATCGTGAGATCGCCTGGAATGCACGCACCGTCGGTCCGTGGGCCGACGTGCTCGACGGTGCAAGCGCGCTCGTCAACCTTACTGGCAAATCGATCGACTGCCGGTACACACAAGAGAACCGGCGGCTCATCCTCTCGTCGCGCCTGGACTCGGTCCACGCGCTCGCCGCAGCGGTTGCGCGCTGTTCGACGCCGCCGCCGGTATGGATACAGTGTAGCGCACTCGCCTACTACGGGAGCGGCGACGACACGCTTTTCGACGAATCGTCGCCCGCAGGTACGGGCTTCTCCGCGTCGGTTTGCACGCAGTGGGAAGCCGCGCTGGCCGCCGTCGACGCCCCGGCACTACGCAAGGTCGTCTTGCGCATCGGTATCGTGTTAGGCCGCGGCGGTGGCGCGCTGCAAAGGCTCGAGCGAATCGTGCGCTCGTTTCTCGGCGGCGCCTCCGGCAACGGCCGTCAATACTTCAGCTGGATTCACCTCGACGATCTGGTTGAGATGTTCGTGTGGGCGCTGGAGCGCGAGCTGCGCGGCCCGTTCAACGCCGTGGCCCCGCATCCGGTGACGAATGCGCAGCTCATGGCTGCGCTGCGAGCGGCGCTGCATCGTCCGTGGAGTCCGCCGGTGCCGGCGCCAATGGTCAAGATCGGCGCGATGTTCATGGGTACCGAGGCAGAGCACGCGTTGAACAGCACGCGCATTACGCCGCGGCGCTTTCTCGAGCTGGGGTTTCAATTTCGCTTCCCGGATCTGGCGAGCGCGCTCGACGACCTTTACCCGCGCGTTCACGCCTGAGGGACGACGTCGAGCGAGTCTAAGCGTGGACCCTGTTCGTCGAAGGCGATCCGCGTGATCGATCCGGGTGAAAACCGGACTCCGGCAAGCTCGGCGTCGTCTCCGAAGAGTTCGGCGATCGATGCATGCAGGACGCCGGCGTGCGTCACCACCGCGACCCGTGAATGGGGCGCGCCGCGAACGTCGTGCAGAAACGAACGCGCGCGCTGGCGCACGTTCGCGAACGTCTCACCACCCAGCGGCGCATAGTCGCGCGCCGAGGTTCGGGTGATGTTGCGCAGCTGCGGGAAGCGGCGAACGATCTCGGCCCACGTCAGGCCTTCCCAGGCGCCGAAATCGAACTCCCGCAGACGCACGTCGAGGCGCACGTCCAAATCGCGGCCTTTCGCTATTGCTAAC
Organism: Vulcanimicrobiaceae bacterium; assembly: GCA_051986335.1. Classification (GTDB taxonomy): domain Bacteria; phylum Vulcanimicrobiota; class Vulcanimicrobiia; order Vulcanimicrobiales; family Vulcanimicrobiaceae; genus JBPYDW01. The sequence goes on from JBPYDW010000188.1 coordinate 1,478, forward strand.
GCCGTATGGCGAGCGCGCTGCAGATCGCTGGAATAGATCGCATCGAAGCGATCGTCCGCCAACGCTCGAGCCACGGCCCGGGCCTGGCCCTGCCCATCTTTCGATAGCGGAACGTCGGTGCGTCCTTGAAAACGCTGCGTCGCGTTCCACTCGGTACGCCCGTGGCGCACCAGCACCAGCTCGTCCACTTACAGCGCTTGCACCTGGATATCTGCCAGGCGGCCCGCAAGATGATCCGCGACGCATTCGTCGAGCAACGTCCAGCGGCCGTCACGTATGCGCAAGCGCGCGAACGCTCCATTTACAACCGCCGGCCGCCAAAAGTCCGTCAACGCGGTTTCGGTAGCGTTCAAGATCGCCACTCTCACCAGAACGTCGTGCGTCACGACCGCCACGTTGCCTTTCGCCGGTAGACCGGAGGCAAATTCGCGCCAGCGCGTCCGGACCTGCTCGAGCGATTCACCGTTTTCGAAATGCACGGTCTCGGGGTGCGACCGCCACGACCTGAACCGCTCCGGCTCGCTGCGCTCGATCTGCCAACGCATTTGCCCTTCCCACGTGCCGTGCCCGATCTCGATCAAGCGATCGTCAGTCACGACCGGCAGCCGCAGTTCTGCAGCTATCGCTTGTGCCGTTTGCGCGCAACGCTGGAGCGGACTGCAAACGATCCGCTCGATCCGCCGATCTCGTAGCGCCGTGGCGAGCGCGCGTGCCTGCTCGACGCCGAGCGCCGTCAGGCGCGAGCTATCGAGCCGGCCCTGGTAGCGGCCTTCGCGATTCCAATCGGTCTCGCCGTGCCGCGCAACAAAAACCTCCACCTCGCGGCCTAGATCTGCGCGCTGCGCACGTCGTCGACGCCGCTGACCAGAGCGATGCGCTCCAGCACGTCCTTGGCGGGTTGGCGATCGACCTCCAAGATCATCAGCGCCTCGCCTCCGGGGCGCTCCCGCGCCACTTGCATCGTCGAAATGTTCAGTGCAGCGTCGCCGAGAATCGTGCCGATGCGCCCAACCATTCCCGGAACGTCCCGATGACGTGTAATCAGTATCGCGCCATCGGGAACCGCGTCGACCTCGAATCCATCGATCTCGACGACGCGCGCGCCCGCCGCTGTAAGCTCGCCTCCGATTTCATGCGCGGGCGACGCGAGGACAATCGCCGGCGTGCGAGCTGCGTCGCGTGCGATCGTCACTTGCATACCCAGTTCGGCGGCGACCTCGCGGGCATTTGCCATCGAGACGCGCCGCTCTGTCACCAGCGACAGCATCCCGGCAAGCACCGCCGCCGCCAATGGCTCGGTGTCGAACTCCGCCGATTCGCTCTGCAAACGCAATACGAGCTGTTCGCCCAGCGCGTTCGGGATGATCTGCGCGAAGAGGCGGCCGATGCGAAAGGCCAAATCGGCCAGCGCGCCGGCGCGTTCGACATCGCCGTGCATTTGCCGGGGAACGTTGACCGCGCCCCCCGCCGGCCGGCCCGCTAACACGCTGACGACGTCGCGCGCCAACTCCAACGAGATTCGTTCTTGCGCTTCGTGGGTGGAACCGCCCAGGTGCGGCGTGGCGACGACGCGCGGATGCGCTAACAGACGCGCCGAGACCGACTCCGCCGGCGGCGGTTCCTCGGCGACCACGTCGAGCGCCGCGCCGAAGAGCCGCCCGCTTTCCAATGCTTCGTACAATGCGTTTGCGTCGACGAGCGCACCCCGCGCGCAGTTCACCAGCAGCGCGGTGCTGCGCATCTTCGCCAGGGCACATGCGTCGATCACGTTCTTGGCTTGTATCGTCGCCGGCACGTGCAACGAAACGACATCCGAACGGGCGAGCAGCGCATCCAGATCCACCAGCTCGACGTCCATCGCCCGCGCCCGGGCTGCCGGAATGAACGGATCGGCGGCCAGCACGCGCATTCCGAAGCCGATCGCGCGCGCGGCCACGGCTCCGCCGATGCGTCCCAAGCCGACGATACCCAACGTTTTGCCGAAGAGCTCTCGGCCAACGAATCGTTTGCGCTCCCAGCCTCCGCTGCGAACCGAAGCGTTTGCTGCGGGCAGATTGCGCATCGCCGCCAGCATCAGCGCGAACGTCAGCTCCGTTGCGGCCAGCGTGTTGGCTGCCGGCGTGTTGACGACGACGATGCCCGCCGCAGTTGCGGCTTCAACGTCGATCGCATCGACCCCGACGCCGGCGCGTCCCACCACGCTCAAGGACGGTGCTGCCGAAATCAGCTCGCGATCGACGCGCGTCTCCGACCGGACGATCAACCCCTGCGCATCGCGCAGTCGCTCTACCAGCTGCGCTCGATCGGCGCCGACGCAGAGCTCCAACTCGATACCGCCTTCCCGCAGAATTTGCATTCCCTGCTCGGCAAATGGTTCGGCGATGACGACACGCGGTGCGCTGCGAACGGCCATGCGGCGCTAATTGCAACAATCACGGGAGTTTTCCCGCGTGCGTCGTAGGGTTGGGCGTGGCGAAGCGAACAGCGTCGAACCTCGACGTTCGCAAGATGTACAAGCTGTTTATCGGCGGGGCATTCGTGCGCTCGGAATCCGGGCGCAGCGATCCGCTGTGGGACGGTAAAGCCTTCGGCGCCAACATCGCGCACGCGTCGCGCAAGGACGTGCGCGATGCGGTAACCGCCGCTCGGGCGGCGCAGGGCCGCTGGTGGGCGATGGCTCCCGCCGGACGCGGGTTGGTGTGTTACCGGTTGGCCGAGATGGTCGATGCCCGTCGCGACGAATTTGCCGCGCGGCTGCGCGAGGGCACGCACTACAGCCGCCGTCAAGCCGACGACGAAGTGCGCGCGGCAGTCGATCGCATCGTCTGGTACGCCGGCTGGTGCGACAAATATTCGGCGTTACTGTCCACGCGCAATCCGGTCGCCGGACCGCATTTCAACTTTTCGACCGTCGAGCCGATGGGAGTCGTGGGGATCCTCGCACCCGACGCTCCGTCGCTGCTCGCTCTCGTTTCGGTAACGCTGCCGCCGCTGGTTGCCGGCAACGCGCTGGTAGTTACGGCATCGCAGACCGATCCGCGAACCGCCATCGTGTTTGCCGAAGCGATCGCGACCAGCGACGTGCCGCCCGGGACCGTCAACGTTCTGACCGGGTATCGGCACGAACTCGCTCCGGTGCTGGCCAAGCACATGGACGTCAACGCCGTCGCTTTCGAAGATCTGGACGAAACGCAGACCGCCGAGCTGCGGTCCGACGCCGCCGACAACGTCAAACGAACGCACGTTTGGCCGAAACGTGATCCCGCGTATTGGTTCGACGACGCCGCCCAAAGCCTCGATGAAATCGCAGCCTACTGCGAAGTAAAGACCATCTGGCACCCGGCGGGCGTGTGACCGAGCGCGCTGCCCGTGACGAAGTAGCCCGCTACAGTAGCACACTCTTTCAGCGTAGGCTGGTAAGTGGCGGCAGCGGCAACGTTTCGATGCTGCTCGACGACGGAAACGTCCTGATCACGCCTACGCAGCGATCGCTGCGCGACGTAGCACCGGACGAGCTGGTCGTGGTCGACCGCGCCGGAGTTCCGCGCGATGCGCAACGGCGTCCGAGCGTCGAGCTTCCGTTGCATTTGGCTGCTTACGCGGTTCGTCCCGACATCCGTTGCATAATTCACACCCATCCAACATATTGCGTCCTCTGGTCGAAGACCGGCGGCACCTTCCCGTGCACGACGGTCGGTGCGCGCGAAACGTTGGGCGAGATAGTTTGGACGCCGTACCGTCAGCCGGGTTCGCGCGAGCTTGCCGACACGACCGCTTCTGCGCTAAAGGGCGGGCTCAACGTGGTACTGATGGAACGGCACGGTCTCTCTACCGTCGCAGAAGAGCTCGAGCGCGCCTTCGTGCTGACCGATATTGCCGAAGAGGCCGCGAAGCTCGCATACCTCTCGCGCCTCGCCGGGTTGCCGGAATGAAGCGCGCGCAGCCGGGCTAGGAAACCAGCGCTCGACCGCAAACGTGACGGTCGCCGCGGAGAGGTGGCAGAGTGGTCGAATGCACTCGCTTGGAAAGCGAGCAGACGTGAAAGCGTCTCGGGAGTTCGAATCTCCCCCTCTCCGAATTAAAATACCCGAGCTTGCCTCGCGCGTTTTAATTCGCTTCTCCTAGTGTCCTTGGACGACGCTCGGGCGCATCGCCGGCACATCGGCTTTGCGCGGGTCGAGGCGCGCTACGGCTTCGAGCAAATCGGCCGCTAAGTACGGCTTGGCCAGCGTTGCCGCCACGCCTTCGAAACGATCGGCTCGATCGGCGCCGATGACGATCACCGGAATCCTGGCAGCGTTACAGGCATCGAGAAACGCTTGGACCGAGAAGGCTTGGTCGCCGAAGCTTTCCGCATCAATGATCGCCAGGTCGTACGCCGAGGTCGCAATCTCGCGATCGAGTTCGTTCCACGTTCCGCACGTCCTCACCGCGTAACCGCCCGAGCGCAGCGTGTGCGTAGTGAGCGAACGAATGCTGCCGTCGCGATCGCCCAACAACACGCGTAGCGGCGCAGCGAGCGCTCCCGGAACCAGCGGCAGATCGACGATGAACGTGCTACCTTCGCCCAGCGTGCTCTCCGCGCGGATGCTGCCGCCATGCCGCTCGACGATCTGCTGACTGATGTACAGCCCGAACCCCGTGCCGGCTATTCCCGAACGCTGCGCGTTCACGCCGCGCGCGAAACGATGGAATATTCGCCCCAGATCTTCGGCGGCAATTCCGATGCCGGCATCGCGGATGCACACCTCGATCCCGTCGGCGCGCCGCGAGATCTCCACATCGACGTCCCCGCCCTCGGGCGAGTACTTCACCGCGTTGCCGATGAGGTTTTCCAACGCCTGTCGCAGTCGCGCGCCGTCGGCACGAGCATGAATCTCCGGCTCCGTAGATGTGACGTTGACCGATCGCTGCTCGAAAAAGCCCGCGGCCACATCGCGAGCCAGCGCGACGAAGTCGAGCGGCCCGATCTCCAGCGTGAGCTCGTTTTCCTCCATGCGCGACATCGACAGCGTGTCGTTCGCCAAACGTGTCAGCGAATCGGCCGACGACACGATCAAGTTGAGCATTTGCACTTCTTCATCGCGCTCGAGCAATTCGGTGCGCATCAGGTCGGCAAATCCCATGATCGACGTCAGCGGCCCGCGGAAATCGTGCGCCAGCATCGCGATCAGATCGCTCTTGGTCTGATTCAGCTCGACGACCGCGGAGCGGCGCTCTTCGATCTCCTCGTAGAGAGCGGCGTTTTGCAATGCCGTCCGATAGTTCTGCACCAGCAGCTGCAGCGCCAGAATGGCACCGCGGTCGAGCCGGATCCCCGCGCCGGCCGCGTCGATCTCGATGATTGCCGCCGGCGACGTGCTGCTGGCGGGGATTGCAAATGCCGCCCGGTCGTGCGCGCGGTCGACGATCGGGACGCGCGACTGCTCCGCCCGCTGCAAAAATGGATCTGCCGTAGCGACCAGCCCGGCGTGTTGCACCGGTTTGATGTTCGTGAGCCGCTCGATGCCCGAAAGCAAGTGCGCGCGCAGCGAGTCGCTGTTGAGGGCGCCGAACATTCGACGCGAGACTTCCATGAGCGAAGCCAGCACGCGGTTATCGCTCTCGAGTTCTTGCTCCCGCGCGATGGCATCGGTGACGTCGCGCTCGATCGAGACGATGTGCGTGACCCGTCCGCGATCGTCTTTAATCGGCTGAGCGGTGATCTCGCCCCAGTAGCTCGAGCCGTCCTTACGGTATAGCCGAAGCCGCATGCGCGACGAATCGCCCGCCTGCAATCGCCGCCGCAGCTCGTTGAGCTGCGCTTGATCGGTCTCCGGACCTATACCGGTAGACTTCTCCGTCAGCTCCTCGCGCGAGAAGCCCGAATGGCGGATCAGCGCATCGTTCATGAACATGATCCGCGGCTTGTTGGTCACCGGGTCGACTTCGTACACCGCGACGCTATCGTCGGCCGACTCGATTGCGGTACGCAGGACGTTGAGTTCTTGCTCGATCCGGTGACGGTCGGTGATATCGCGCCCAACCGCGATCCAGCGGGTAGAATTCGGTGACTCAGGATCGACCATCACCCGGCCGTTGAACTCGGTCCAGAAGCTGGTACCGTCCTTGCGATAGACTCGGAAAGCGCCGCTGTGACTTTCGCCGCGCTGGAGATGCTCGGCCAAATCCCTAACCGCCGTCGGATCCGTGTCCGGACCGAAGAACATTCCCGGCGAACGTCCGACGACTTCGTCCAACGTGTAGCCGCCCGCTTTAAGCAGCGCCTTGTTGGCATACGTAAAGTAGGGACCGCCCTCCGATGCCGGCGTCGAATCGGTAACGAAAATGAAGTCGGCAGCTTCGTCGATCAGCGCCCGAAGCGTGCCCAATTGCGCTTCCGTCTTCTTGCGTTCGTGCTCGAAACTGAGGTTGCGCCCAACCAGAACGCGATTGCGGTAACGGCCATCGGCGTCGAACACCGGCCTGCCGCGCATCTCCATGGCAAATGTCGAGCCGTCTTTTCGCACCGCGAGGAACTGGTTGGTGGTTATTTCCTGGGCCGCGATATCGGCGGAAAAGCGCGCAGTGCTCGCCGCGTCAGCATCGCCGGCGAAAAAAAGAGCAATGGAGCGACCGATCAATTCATCGCGCTCGTAACCGGTCTCGCGCACCACTTCGCGGTTAGCGAAGAGGATTTTCGGCCACCCCACAGGCGGTACGGTGTCGTCGGTTACGAGGATCATGTCGGCCGCTTCTTCAAATGCGGCTGTCAGCACGGATAAACGATCCGAGCTGTCAGTGCCCCGCGAGCTCAGCGGCTCCATCCTCGCCGCCTCTTCACCGGGCTAGGCCAAAGACCTGGCCAACCGTGCCCTTTGACCTACTTGCCTCCTAGAGCTAGGTAACCGTGGCGTACGCCAGCCAGATGTCGAACGACGCGCGGGCTTGTGCTTCCAGCATCGCATCGCCGGGAACGACGTCGCGCCGCAACAGGCGGCCGAGCGTCGAACGTTCGCCGTAGTTCACGTCCATCACCAGGTCCGCGTTCTGCATCGCCGCGATCAGCGAGTCGGGCAACTCGACGTTGGGCGGCAGCGTACTGACTACGATCTCGGGAGGGTTGCGCGCGTCGAACGGCGTCGCCTCAAACGCGGTGCAGACGTCGCGCACCTTGCCGCGATCGCGCCCCCAGACGAAAGCGTAGACGTCGTTGTCCTGCAGCTGAGCCAGAATCGCGCGCGCGGTCGCGCCATAGCCCAATACGCCGACGCGCTTGAGCGCGAGCGGCTCCTCCAGCAACGTCTCCAGCGCCGAGCGCGCTCCGATGCCATCGGTATTCGCTCCCGCAATCTCACGACCGAAGACGATCGTGTTCACCGCACCGACGCGTTTGGTTTCGTCATCCAGCGAGTCGCACGCCAAAAGCGCTTCTTCTTTGATGGGATAGGTTACGTTGCATCCCACGAAGTCTTCGGCGCGCAAGCGGGAAATGGTTTCGACCGCGCTGCCGCGCGGCGCCCGAATTGCCAAGTACGCGCCGTCGATTCCGGCCTCTTCGAGAAAGCGGTTTTGCAACCGAGGGCTGCGGCTGTGTTCGACCGGATCGCCAATGATCGCAAGCTTCATAGCGATCGCCGTTGCGGTAACATCAACCGCTCGAGAAAGCGAAAGACGCGGGTGATTGCGAAATCCTTACTCTCGATCGGCTCGGTAAGGATAGTTTGAAATCCGCACAGCCGTCCCCCCAGAACGTCGGTGAAAAGTTGATCGCCGACGACGGCGATCTGACGGCGCGGTAAATTTAGCATCCGTTTCGCGCGGAGAAAACCAAAGGGCAGCGGTTTGAGCGCGTTGGGAACGCAGGCGATCCCTAACTGGTCGGCGACGTTGGCAACGCGTTGCGAGAAGTTGTTGGAGAGCATTACCATCAGCATGCCCTTTTTACGTGCGTCTCTCACCCAGTCCAGGTGATCCTCGACCAACTCCGTCTGTCCAAACCCAAGCAAGGTGTTGTCCAGATCGACGATCAGGCCGCGGACGCCGGCAGCCGCCAGGTCCTCGATCGACACGTCGGCCAGGCGGGGTGCGAAGCGGTCGGGACCGAGCATACGGCAGCGTCCTTGACCCACTTGTTCGCACTATCCTCGGGACTATCCACAGACTTCACACGCGGGAGGTGGGTTGCCGGCCTTCCGGGCGACCGCAATCGGGCGCAACGCCACGCTATCCCCTGCGAGTCCGCAGAATCTTGACGTTTATCCACAGCCGGCTCGCAAGGACTCGGGCAACGCTACCCCAATATCTTGTGCAGACTTCATAGCTGTGGCACAATAAGTGCCCACCAGCTGGGTCCAACGACCCCTCATCGAACAGGCGTTCGATGCCTAATTCGCGAAGCATTCCGATTCCGCTAACGCTGCACGCAACGCCCAAGGAGCAGCCCATCGCATGAAGTTTCGCCGCACGTATTCCACGCCAGAGAATCCCTACGCGGGAGTCGAGTTCGCTCCCCGAAGCTCGCGGATCGTCAATCCGGACGGCTCGGTCATCTTCGAAGCCAACGACGTCTTCGCGCCCGCTGCCTGGACCCAAGTCGCGGTCGACGTGATGGCACAGAAGTATTGCCGTAAGGCGGGCGTTCCCAACCAAACGGTTCGCGTCCCCGAAGAGGGCGTACCGGAATGGCTTTGGCGCTCCGAGGCCGCCGCCGATGCGAGCTTCGGTGCCGAGACGGATGCGCGCCAAGTCTTCAATAGATTAGCGGGCTGCTGGACGTATTGGGGTTTGAAGTACGGCTACTTCGACACGCCCGATGACGCGCGCGCTTACTACGACGAGATGTGCGCGATGCTCGCGCGCCAAATCGGTGCGCCCAATTCGCCGCAATGGTTCAACACCGGCCTGCATTGGGCGTACGGCATCAGCGGACCGGCACAAGGCCACTGGTACGTCGATCCGA
>JBPYDW010000189.1:0-6042 GCA_051986335.1 Vulcanimicrobiaceae bacterium
GCTTCGCGCGCGGCATGCGGCGTAACGATCCGCTGCTCTCCCAGATGTTCGCGGTGATGGTAGATCTCGTGCGCGACCGCGGTTGCCACGAACTTCGCGCGCAGCTCTGCCGGTAAACGTGCGAGCACGCGCACGTTCACGCGAATCGCGGGCACCGACGGATTGTATTCCGAGCGCAGCTCGGCCGCGCCCCAGTCACCCAAGTCGGCAAAGGCGACGCGGACGCCGTAGCGCCGCGCTAGATCGAACGCGGCATTCACGGTTGCAAGTCCACACCATCGGCGACGAGCGTCTCCCGCAATGCGTGCACGTTCACGTCGCCGACGCGCACGCGCTGCGTGCGCGCCAGCGCCGCCGCAGTTCCCGCCGCTTGGCCCAGCGTCATGACCGTCGGCGTCAACCGTGTCGACGCCAACGCCTCATGCGTCGTCGATATGCAGCGCCCGGCCACCAGCAGATGCTCGCGATTGACCGGTACCAAGCAGCGATAGGGGATCTCATAAAACGCACCTTCCGGCAGACGCTGCGTCGTCGTGCCTTTGCCGCCGGGATTGTGGATGTCGATCGGATAGGCGCTGCGCGCGATCGCATCGTCGAAATGCTGGGCGCGCAGAACGTCGTCGGCAGTTAACGTGTAGCGACCGACGATGCGACGCGATTCGCGAATGCCGACTTGCGTGCCGGTCGCGGCCAAACGCGCGTGCTCGAACCCGGGAACGCGTTCGCGAAAGAATTGCAGCAGCTGCATCACCTGCTTGCGCGCCTCGACCTCGGCGCGGGTTAGATCGTCGGGGTCGAGCGGGTCGATGTTGGTAACGCGCGTCATGTTCACCGTCACCTCGTCGGGATACGGCGAGATGAAGAACGACACCAGCTCGCGCGGCACGTTGACCTCGCCGCTCACCTGTGCTGCTCGCCACAGATCGTACAAGCCGGCAACCGCAGTTAGGGCCGGTGCCTTACGCTCGTGGGTCTTCAGCGAAGTTCGCATCTGATCGGGGTGGGTGCGAACGTAGGTGGAGAGCTTGTCGAGATCGACGTGGCTCAACCGGAACATCAGGCTCGCGGGCTGCACGCGCCCCCGTTCGTCACCCTGCTGCGTCGGCACGCCGGCGGCCGCCGCTACGAACGCATCGGCGGTGCTATCGATGACGGTCGCCGCCCGGTACTCGCGCTCGCCGCCGACGGTGGCGAAACGCGCGCCGAGCACGTTCTCTTCATTTAATATGGCGCCCAGTACCCAGGCGTGCAGCAGCAGATGAACCCCGGCCTCCTCCATCATCTCGAACAGCACCGCCTTGTGCACCTCGGGATCGAACGGCGTGATCGTGGGAACGTAGTCCGATGCGTCGTGGATATGGCCCGGCGACGCCCCTCGGCGCATCAAACGCTCGACCATCTCTTGCGCGATCCCGCCGACGATGCGCCGCTTACCGGCGTGGAACGTCATCCATGGGCCGACCATCGACGCCGTCGCCGTTCCGCCCAAGAACCCATAACGCTCGACCAGCAGCGTGCGCGCGCCGTGCCGTGCAGCGGCGATCGCCGCGGCGCTGCCCGCATTGCCGCCCCCAACAACCAACACGTCGTAGTCGCGCACTACGGTAGCGCTTTCGCCGCCTGAACGGCAGGCCATTTAGCGCGCGCGCACAAGCTTCGCATATGGAGCAGGCGGTATCTAAGAACGACCGCGATTGGGCCATGTATGCGCATCTTGCCGGGCTGCTATGGCTGACCGGATTCCCTTTTGCGCAGATCCTTGCGCCGCTCCTCATTTATCTCAGAATGCGCAACAAATCGGCGTTTGCCGGCGCCAACGCGCGCGCATCGCTGAATTTTCAAATTACGATTACGCTGCTGGGAATGCTGGCGATTGCGACCTTCATTGTACTCATCGGCGTGGAGGTCTTCGTCCGTGCTCCCACGATCGTGGCCTTTCCGATTTGGCTGGTAGCATTCGCCGCACTCGCGTTGGTAGCGTTCAATGCGACCTTCTGCACGCGCGCCGCGATGGCCGCCGCGAGAGGTCTCTCGTTCGCCTACCCGCTCTCGTTTCCGTTCGTGCGCTGACCGTGTACTCTCGATCGGCTCCCTATTACGACGCGCTCTATCGATCGATGGGGAAAGACTACGCTGCCGAAGCGGCGCGCGTGCACGACGTTATCACTCGCTACAAACAAACCGACGGTATGGAACTACTCGACGTCGCTTGCGGTACCGGCCTGCATCTCACCCACCTGCGCAATTGGTATCTGTGCGAAGGCGTGGACGCCGACCGGTCGATGCTTACCATCGCAGCCGAACGCTGTCCAGGAATTCCTTTGCAGCGGCAAGACATGATCGGACTCAACGCCGGTCGACGGTTCGACGCCATCACCTGCCTCTTTAGCTCGATTGCCTATCTGCCCAACGTACCGCGACTCGATCAGGTTATTGCCAGCTTCGCTTCGCATTTGAAATCGGGCGGCGTTGCGGTGGTTGAGCCGTGGCTGCGGCCGGATCAATGGATCGACGGCTACGTATCCGCGCTCTACGTCGACCAGCCGGACCTCAAAATCGCCAGGATGAGCGTCAGCCGTCGCGACGCTAACGTCTCCATCTTGAATTTTCATTTCATGGTTGCGCAGCCCGACGGCATCCGCACCTTCACCGAGCCGCATCGCCTGACGCTCTTCACCGACGCCGAGTATCGCAGCGCGTTTGAGAAAGCCGGCCTCCTGGTAGATTTCGACCCCGAAGGCCTGAGCGGCCGCGGCCTCTACATCGGCACAAAGCGCTAGCGACGTGACGTCGGGCACCAACATTTCCCGGCAAGGACCAGGGAGCCGACGCCCGTCGGTGTATTCCCGTCCCAAATGATGCTAGACAGAGTGAAGCCGCTGGCGACGATTCTCGCCGAGGGCAGCGACGAACAGCACGGACTGAAGCGTTCGCTGGGGCCGTGGGCCTTGACCGCCATGGGGATCGGCGCGATCATCGGGACCGGCATCTTCGTGCTAACGGGTGTTGCCTCGGCAACGAGGGCCGGCCCGTCGTTGACGATCTCGTTCGTCGTCGCCGGCATCGTCAGCGCGCTCGCCGCGCTCTGCTACGCCGAAGTCTCCAGCAAAGTTCCAATCTCAGGGAGCGCGTACACGTATACGTACGCGACGCTGGGCGAATTCCTCGCCTGGATCATCGGGTGGAGCCTGGTGCTGGAGTATGCGCTCGGCGCTTCGACGGTGAGCGTCGGCTGGTCGGGCTACTTCAACTTCATTCTGCGAACGATGTTCCATCTGAACATTCCCCAGATGTGGCAGCATAGCCATTGGGACGCCACGCCGGGGATCGCAAATCTGCCTGCCGCCGCAATCATCTTCCTCATCACCGCGCTGCTCGTGCGGGGCACGCGGGAATCGGGAACGGTCAACGCGGTCATCGTCACGATCAAAGTCTTGGTGGTGCTGTTCTTCATCGTCATCGGCGTCCAGCACATCAATCCGGTAAACTACCATTTGCCGCCCGGACCGCAGGCTGGGGCCGGCGGCTATTTCCCGTTCGGTTGGACCGGAATGCTCGGCGGCGCCGCCTTCATCTTTTTCGCCTACATCGGATTCGACGCCGTATCGACGACCGCCGAAGAAGCCAAGAACCCGGCTCGCGATCTACCGTTCGGCATCATCATGAGCTTGATCATCTGTACCATCCTCTACATCACCGTTGTGGCGATTCTCAACGGAATGGTGCCGTTCTATTCGCTGAACGTCGCGTTTCCGGTCGCCTTCGCGGTCGATAGCGTCGGCTTGCCGTGGGCGGGCGTCATCATCTCGTTCGGCGCGATTGCCGGTTTAACGACGGTGCTGCTGGTTATGATGTACGGGCAGACGCGAATCTTTTACGCGATGTCGCGGGACGGTCTCATTCCGCCGAGTTTTACCAAGTTGCATCCGACCTGGCGCACGCCGGTGTTCTCGCAGATCTTCTTCGGCCTCCTCATCGCTGCCGCCGGCGCGTTCTTCCCGATCAGCCTGCTGGGCTCGGTGACCAACATGGGAACGCTCAGTGCGTTCATTCTTGTCGCGATCGCCGTGCCGGTGCTACGCAACCGCCATCCCGAGCTGAAGGGCGCGTTCACATTGCCCGGAGGACCGTACCTCATTCCGGTCGGAGCCGCGGTCCTGTCGTTTGTCCTGATCCTGTTCCTCGCGGTCGGCAATCCGCTGGTGGGAGGATTCTTCCCCGTGGTATGGCTCGTCTTCTTGATCTGGATGACCATCGGGTTGATCTTCTACTTCAACTACGGGCGCTATAAGAGCACGGTCGCGCTGCAAATGACGGAACACTTAGCGGTACAACAGCCACCCGTAAATTAACGACGTTGCCGCACTACGTTTACTTCTTCCATCCGAAGCGGCCGACGTTTGCAGATGACATGACGCCCGCAGAATTGGCCGCGCTTGAAGCGCACGGCGAATACTTGCAAGCCGCGCTCGAACGCGGAGAGTTGGTACTTTCGGGACGCGTGATGGGCGATCCACCGCGCGGCATCGCAATCTTCAAAGCCGCATCGGATGCAGCTGCCCGGGAATTCCTTAACAACGACCCCGGGGTGCGCGCCGGCGTTGCCGACGTCGAGTTCGCTCCGTTCTACTTAGGGAAACTTACTACGGCTGACTCGGCGCGGTAGCGGTCCCGATCTTCGCTCGTATCTGCTGCGCGAGCGCAGCCGGATCGACTCCCTCATCCAGCTGCACGGCCATTCGTTTGTAGGTCTCATCGCGCAGCGTCAGCTGTAAGCAGTTCTTTCCGTCGCGAAAATCGCAGAACATCAACCCGTCCATGGTCAAGAACGTTCCCGCCGTCTTGACGATCGCGTTCGTTCCCACGAGCTTGCTGAACGAGCGTACCCAAATGTCTTCGTCTGCCATGGTCGCATCGACAACGTGTGAGAGCGGAATCTTGAACGACCCGTGAAAGGCAAGGAACTGATCGACCGGTGACAGGATGATTGAGACTGAGGAGTCGTCGACGGTGACGGTAGCCATATGCGTCGACTTCGCCAGTCTCGACTAGGGTTCTTTCGGCGCCGTCAAGATGACGATCTCGTCGGCACCATCGCGGCCGGCCAACTCTTCCTTGGCCAGCGCGATTGCCTGATCGGCCGAGGCCAATCCGCTGAAATCGGCGATGCGTCCGCCGTGCAGCACGTAGACGTCGGGCAGCGCGCGCCCCACGTCGCCGAACGACGTTGCCGACTCGATCGCTTCGCGCAGCGCACTCTCCGCTCGCGCTACCGTGGCAATACTAACGAGCGCGTCGCATGCGCCCAGGCGAACGACGCCGCGCTCGTCCACGACGCGCAGATCGCGCCGCTCCCGCGATTTGCCCCAGCGGCGCGGGAGCGAACGGCGCAACTCGAACACGCTCAGCACGCCGGTACCGCCGACACGCTCGACCCGATCGACGGCGGTGGCGCGCAGCGACTTGGTCGCAGCCTCGCGCAGCGCCTGCGCATCGAGCGGCTCGCCCGCCGCCGATTCAACCATCGCCGTCGCTCCCGACGCCGTCGCACGAACGCGGTTGCGCTGCGCGTCGATCTCGATGGCGACCTCGACCCGATCCGGCGCCGCACCGGCTGCGATGACACGGTCCGCCGCCTCCGCGCGCAGCCGGAGGATGTCCTGCGGCGTGGGGTTCACGATGGTACGTTCGACGACGTCGCGGACCAGCGCCAATGCGACGCCGATCGGCGAGATCACCTCGGCGTCGCGCGCGATGACGCAATCGTAGCCCCCGCGTTTGGCCGCGTATGGAACGAGCGCGGACGCGGCGCCGCCGCCTCCCACGACCAGCAGCGCCTGCGAATCGAGCGCATAGTCAACCACCAGCTCGGCGATGGCGGCGAGCAGCCTATCGGTCGCAGCATCGAGCAATTGCGTAGCAAGTCGTTCCGGCTCGACGCCGAGGTACTCGCCCAACGTGGCGAAGGCGCGTTGCACCGACGCTGCGCTGCCGTGCGCAAATGCATCCTGCGGGACGATTCCGAGAAAGTTGCTCGCGCAC
>JBPYDW010000190.1:0-14326 GCA_051986335.1 Vulcanimicrobiaceae bacterium
TTGGCGCTGATCTGCACGCGAATGCGCGCCGTGCCTTCGGGCACGACGGGAAAACCGAAACCGGTTACAAACACGCCGCGCTTGAGCAGCTTGTCGCTCATGGAGATCGCAAATGCCGTTTCGCCGACAATGATCGGGACGAGCGCGCTTTCGCCTTCCAACGGCCGGTAGCCGATACGCGTGAGTCCGGCGCGAAAGTAGGCGACGTTGTCGCGCAGCGTCTGCACCAGCTGCGGGTGCGCGTCCAAATAGTTGATTGCTTCCAGTGCGCTGCAGGCAACAGTAGGAGGCAATGCATTGGAAAATAGCTGTGGGCGCGACTTTTGAATCAGCGTCTCGATGAGTGCGTTGCTCGCGGCGACAAAACCGCCGGCCGCGCCGCCAAGCGCCTTGCCCAGCGTTCCGGTAATGATATCGACCTGGCCGGTGAGCCCAAAATGCTCTATGGTGCCGCGTCCGGTCTTGCCCATCACGCCGGTACCGTGCGAGTCGTCGACGACCGTGACCGCGCCGTAACGTTTGGCAAGCGCTACGATCTCGGGAAGCTTGGCTAAATCGCCTTCCATCGAGAATACGCCATCCGTCACGATGACGATCGGAAAGCAGCCGGTGACGTCCTTGAGCTTCTGCTCTAAGTCTTCCATGTTCGAGTGCTTGAAGCGCTCGCGCCGCGCCTTCGTCGCCATGCGGCAGCCGTCGATGATCGACGCATGATTCAGCTCGTCGGAGATCACCGCGGACCCCTGATCGCAGATCGTTGGAAAGAGGCCGGTGTTCGCACTCCAGCAGGATACGTAGGTTAGCGACGCCTCGGTGCCCAAAAAATCGGCGATTCGCTGCTCGAGCGTGCGGTGCACGTCGAACGTCCCGCAGATGAAGCGCACCGACGCCGTCCCAGCTCCGTACTTATCGAGCCCGGCTTTCCCGGCCGCGACGACTTCGGGCTGATCTGACAAGCCGAGATAGTTGTTGGAAGAGAGTACGATGACGTCGCCGGCTTCTTCCATATGCACTTCCGGCGCCATCGGCGTCGTTAAATGCTTGAGGTACTTGTACGTTCCCGCCGTTTTGAGCGCATCGAGGTCGGCCTGCAGCTTGGTTTCGAATGCGGAATTGGTCATGCTTTAGCTCCGGACATATCTAGAACGATTTTGGCCGCGTCGCCGCTACGCATCAGGGCAAAAGCCCGGTCGTACTCTTCCAATGGCAAGACGTGGGTGATGATCTGGCTCAGGTCGACACGCCCCGACTTGACCAGCGCTTGAGTCTGGTACCAGGTCTCGAACATTCGGCGCCCGTTGATTCCGAGCACGGTCAGACCCTTGAAAATGATGCGTTCGGCCAGGTTGAGGTTGATCGAGTCCGACGGGATGCCGAGCAGCGCGGCCCGGCCGCCGTTGCGCACCATGTGCAGGCCGCTATCGATCGCCGAACCGCTACCGGACATCTCGAGCAACACGTCCGCACCGTCCCCGTTCGTAAGTGCGACGATCTTTTCGACAATATCGGGATCGGTCGCCAAAAAGGCGCCATCGGCGCCAAGTCGCTTCGCGAGATCTAGCTTTGCCGGATTCACGTCGATGGCGTAGACGCTTGCCGCACCGGCCGCACGCGCCACCGGAATCGCCATCAAGCCGATCGAGCCGACGCCGGTGATGACCACGCTCTTGGTCGAGACGCCGGCGGCCATGACGGTATGCACTGCGTTTCCAAGCGGATCGAAGATCGCGGCAAAGTCGTCGGAAATCGCCGGATCGAGCTTCCAGACGTTGTATTCGGGCATCACGATGTACTGCGCAAAAGCGCCGTCGCGGTCGACGCCGATAATCTTTAGGCGTTCGCAGATGTGCGCTTCGCCGGTACGGCACAAGCGGCAGGTCAAATCGGCGATATGGCCTTCCGCACAAACGCGCTCGCCGGGAACGACGCTACGAACGGCGCTGCCCACGGCCCCAATCACGCCCATGAACTCGTGCCCTACGATGAGCGGCGGCACGATCCGGTCTTGCGCCCACTTGTCCCAGGCGTAGATGTGCGCGTCGGTGCCGCAGATGCCGGCCTTGCGGACTTCAATGAGCACCTCGGTCGGCCCGACCTTGGGAACGGGGACGTCGGAAAGTACCAAGCCGGGCTCTGCGGCGATCTTGCACAGGGCACGCATAACGGGAGGCTAGATTTAGGGCCGCTGCAGCAAACTCCCGCGGAACGCAAAACGGACCGCCCGTGCGGGCCGTCCGTTTGCTGCTATCGCGTTGCGGTGGAAGGCCCCACCTCTAGCGGTTCAACTCGTGCACTTTCATGGACGAGACTTGGATGAAGCCCAACTGATCGAGATCGTTGCGATTATCCTCGATGTATTTAATGAACGCCTCGGCTGCCGCATTGCCCGAGCCCTTGGTGAAGATGTGTTCGTACGACCAGATCGGATACTTGCCGGTGCGAATGTTCTCGGGCGTCGGCTCGATACCATCGATCTTGAGGACATTCACCGGCTTGCCTTTGGTGTACCCGAGTGCTACATACGAAACCGCGCCGGGCGTCGAGGCCACCGTCGTCACAACCGTGCCCGAGGAATCTTCGGTCAGCGAACCTTCGGCGATCTTGGATACGCCCATGATGGTGGCGTTGAAGACGAAGCGCGTACCGGACGTCTTCGGCCGGTTGATCACGACGATCGGTTGATCGGCACCGCCGACCTGCTTCCAGTTCGTCACGCGCCCCGCGAAAATGTCGCGGATCTGCGATGCCTTCAAACCGGTGACGTTGGATGACGGATTGACGATGATGCCAAATCCAACGACGGCAACGCGGTGATCGGTGAGTCCGGCAGATCCGGGAGCGATCACGTCGGAGTCGCCCAAATCGGCATTCCCGGCAGAGGCTTGATTGATCCCGACGAACGACCCTCCGCCGGACACGGAGATCTTCACGTCGGGATGTGCCTGCTGATACTCGGCCGCCGACTGTTTCACCAGCGGCAGTAACGCCGTCGAACCTACCGCGGTCAAGTTAGTGTCTGCCAACGCACCCAGCGGCAGCATAGCGACCAATGCGGTCATAGCAATGGTTTTCTTAAGCATGATTTCCTTCCTCACACTCGTTTTCTTAGAAATCGTACTCGAGCTGAACGCGATTGTACTTGAAGAGCGGCAAGCCGCCGTACAGCTGCGTATTTCTGATGTCGCGGTCAACGTAGCGCTCGCGCAGCGATAGTCCGTGATACGTTCCCGGCCGAACCTTGTTGAAGAAATACGTTACGTCAAAGTTGAATTCTGCAGTGTTGGCGTTGGCACCAGCGCCGTTGCTGTAGTCATACCAGCCCTCGCTGACGATCGCACGGATCTGATTGTGCATCAGGTGAAACGTGCTGGCGGCTTTCCACGACGTTCCGCCACTGCGCCGATCGACCATTCCTTGTGAAATCTGCGTCGTATATATCGGATCGGTTGCATACGAGTCGGTGTACGGCGAGGCAAGGCCGCCGTAGAAGATGCGGAAGACGCCGCTACCCAGGCTTTGACAGATCGGCGTGCCGCCGGTGGGAAGGAAAACGCC
Source organism: Vulcanimicrobiaceae bacterium (assembly GCA_051986335.1). Lineage (GTDB taxonomy): Bacteria > Vulcanimicrobiota > Vulcanimicrobiia > Vulcanimicrobiales > Vulcanimicrobiaceae > JBPYDW01. The sequence goes on from JBPYDW010000190.1 coordinate 3,556, forward strand.
CGATGCCGATTCGGCCTTAGAGCACGACGTCGACACAATGTTCCTGGAGTTCCACGGAACGGAGTCCCAGGCAACCGTGACGTCGGCAACGTTGCCGGCGCTGGCGCCAAGCTGCAGGCCGCCAACGGTGCTGCTAATCGTGCCTTCCGTCGAGGTACCGGTATTTTGCTCGCTACCGAACTGGCCGGCAATGAAGGGCTTCAGCGGTGAGTGCGGCCAAGGATTGTACTGACCGCTGAGATAGAACATGCTCGAGACGTCGTAAAAATAATAGTAATCGGCGGCGATATTGAATTCAGTGCCGTACTGCCACCCACCCTTGGCCAACAAGAAGCCGGTTGTCGGATTCTTTATCGAGCCATCGGGATAGAGCGAGTTTGGCAGGTTGTTGCTCTTATTGAAGTTTGACGCGGTTCGCGATTGCCATTGAATCATGCGGCCCAGACCAACGCTGAAACCGTTCGGAAGCAATAGGTTCGCGTCTGCGCCCTCGAAGAAGACCGGCTTGACGCGCGAGTCCGACGGGTTCGCCCACGGGGTGGTGTACAGCATGTTGCCGACCCTCGCGTTCCAAATGTTGTTCTTGAAACCGAGATAGGCTTCGCCGAGCGTGCTCAGGGTGTACGGGGGCAGCGTCGTATCTTGCTGCTTGAACTGCTTGCTCGACGTTGGATACTGTTGGCACCCTCCGCCTTGGCCGTAGTTTGCCGGATCGTCGCAGACGCCGTTGGCGCCGAGCGGGTTGCCGTAAAGATACGTAGCACCGACGAGCAATCCGGTGGTTCCGAAAGCGTATTGCCCGTGCACGCTGATTGCCGAATTGAACGACTGCTGGTTGATCTGTCCTTGGCCCTTGGGGTACGCGCTGGCATTCTGACGGTTGAAAAGGAAGCCCCGGAAGTAGCCACCGTAGGTGAACGGCGACGGCGTCGCCGTCGGCGCCGGCGCGGGCGATGCTTGCGCGACGACCGGCGGGGGGTTTGCCGCGGCGGTCTGCGCTGCAGCCGCAAGGGTGCTTCCTAGTACGAATGCCGCGACGGTAAGACCGCAACGGCCGAGTGCAGTCTGCACTAAGTCTCTCTCCTAAATCGGGAAGTAATGTACGCCCCACAGTTTACGGGACGACGTTTAAATCCTCGTGCCCGTGCGATTAATGACTATTAACTTGCATTAAGAACAGATTGTGCGGACATTGTCGCACGAACGGCAATCCTGATTGAAGAGGCGCCCAATCAGCCGTAACGGCCGGTGATGTAATCTTCCGTTCGCTTGTCGCGTGGGTTGGTAAAAATGGTTGATGTCGGACCCGTTTCGATCAACTCGCCCATTAGGAAAAACGAGGTGAAGTCGCTGATGCGGGCTGCTTGCTGCATCGAATGGGTGACGATGACGACCGTATAGTCCTTCTTCAGCTCGCCGATGAGGTCTTCGATCTTGCTGGTGGCGATCGGATCCAGGGCGGAGGCTGGCTCATCCATCACCAGTACCTCCGGATCGACGGCGAGACAGCGCGCGATGCACAGCCGCTGCTGCTGGCCACCCGAGAGTTCCAGCGCCGATTTGTCGAGGCGATCCCTCACCTCGTCCCACAGCGCCGCGCGACCCAAGCTGCGCTCGGCAATTTCCATCAGTTTCTTCCGGTTGCGTTCACCATGGATGCGCGGGCCGTAGGCGACGTTCTCGAAGATCGACTTGGGAAACGGGTTCGGTCGCTGAAACACCATGCCGATGCGATGGCGGATTCCTACCGGGTCCATGTCCGGTGCGTAGATGTCCTCGCCGTCGAGCAAAACGTGACCTTCGACGCGCGTGTTGAACTGCAGATCGTGCATCCGGTTGAGCGCCCGAATGAAGGTGGACTTTCCGCAGCCCGACGGCCCGATCAGCGCGGTGACCCGTTTCTCAGGAACGAGCAGCGACGCGTTCTTGATCGCTTGAAAGTTGCCGTAGTAGACGTTGAGATCGGTTATCTGCATCTTGGCCGCCGGCATCGCCGGGGCTTCAGTCGCCGTCGTAAGCGTCATCACTTCCATCGTAAACCAGTCTACTAGGCGGCAGTCAAGCGTTTTGTGAGCGCCCGCCCAATTAGACGAGCGGCGACGTTAAAGATGAGCACCATAGCGAGCAGCACCAGCGCCGAACCGTTCCCCACCAGGGTCGCATCGGGGACCAGACTTTCCGAGTGCGTGTACCACAGATGCACCGAGAGCGTTTCGGCGACGCGAAACGGGTTGAGATCGAACGCCGAGTTGCCGGCGGAGACGCTCAGGCCCGCCGTGTAAATCAGCGCGGCGGTTTCACCGAAGATGCGGCCTGAAATCAGTACGATGCCGGTCGTCAACGGTGCGATCGCGCTGGGCAGCACAACCCGGCGTATCGTCTGCCACTTCGTCGAACCGAGCGCCATCGATCCTTCGCGGTATATACCCGGCACCGAAGAGAGCGCTTCCTGAGTAACGCGCATCAGTGCCGGCAGATTGAGGATCGTCAGGGTGAGCGCGCCGCCCATCGCCGTGAACTTCCAGCCAAGAAGATTCACGAAGACGATTAATCCAAACAGACCCATCACGATCGAGGGAATCGTCGCCAGCGACTCGGCGCAGAATTGCACGGCCGCGGTGAACGCGCCCGGTCGCGCGTACTCCTGCAGATAGATGCCTGCCGCCGTAGCAATCGGCACCGTAAAGATCAAGGTTAGAAAGAGAATGTAAAACGAGTTATAGATCTCGGGACCTATGCCACCGCCGGCGGTCGCCTCGGCGGGCGGTGCGGTTAGGAAATGCCACGAGATCGCGGGCGCGCCAAGATAGAAAATATAGGCGATGAATGCGGCAAGCATGAGGATCACCGCGATCGCAGCAGCCCACAACAAAACGGTCGCCAGACGGTCGATGAACCGGCGCTGCCGAAGCGAGCTTGCCGCCCGGACGCGACCCGCAGCGCCAACCGATGCAGCCGCCATCAGACCGTCCGCCTAAGGGCCAAGCGCACGGCGACGATCAACCCCATCGCGATCAGCAGCAGCAAGAACGCCATCGACATCAGCGAGTGGTAGAGCACCGACCCGGCCGGCGCGCTACCCATGTCCAGCACGATCTCGGTGGTCAGAGCGGCAGTCGGGCTGAGTAAGTCCTTGGGCAAGACATTCGCGTTGCCGATCACCATCTGAACTGCCAGCGTCTCGCCGATCGCCCGTGCGATGCCGAGAATGACTGCGACCGTGAGACCGCTACGTGCCGCCGGGAGCAGCACGTTGAAGATCGTCTGCCAGCGCGTCGCTCCGAGCGCCATCGAACCTTCGCGCAGCGTGCCCGATACCGAGCGTAGTGCGTCTTCCGAGAGCGAAATAACGGTCGGTAAGATCATGATCGAGAGCACGATGCCGGCGGTCAATATGCCGAAGCCGGTCAGGCTGCCGAGGTGAACGCGAATCAGCGGTGCCAGCAGCGTCAGGCCCAACCATCCGTAAACTACGGATGGAATGCCCACCAGAATCTCGATGGCCGGCTTCAAGATACTCGCCATGCGTGCCGGCGCCAAGTGCGACAAGAAGACGCCGACCGCGACGCCGAACGGTCCGCCCACGCAGATTGCAAACAGCGTGACGGAAAGGGAACCGACGATGAAGACGAGCGCTCCGGGATGGTGGGCGTCGGGCGAGAAATCGGGCGAAAACAGGAAGACGAGCGGCGAGACATGGTCGCTGAAGAACAGCTTCGTCCCCTCGAGCGCAAGGTAGCCCACGACGAGCATCATCGCCACGATGACGAAGGCGCTTGCCGCGAACATCACCGACTTCGCGACGGCTTCCTGAGCGTTGGCCCGCGCGGGTCGAACGGAGGTCAAAGTCTCTCCATCCTATATCGCCACGCAGTAAGCGGAGTTTAAGTCGACATTAAGGTGGATTAAGAACCACATCCGGACGGCTCGTCCGCGCGAAACGATTCATCGAACCATTCCGCGGCTTCGTGCAGCGTTAGGCTGCGATCTCGACAGTAGCGATCGAGAAATTCGAGCAGGCGCCGTTTCAGCCGCTCGTGGTCTTGGGGGTGGGACACGTCCAACATGCTTCGACTATGGCACGTGCGGATTAGCCGGGCCTTATTGGCCGATTAACCCTCGCGTCGCAGGTGCAGGATGGGCAAGCGGACCGTCAACGTTGCGCCGCTGCCTAGCTCCGATTCGGCGACGATCGTTCCGCCGTGGGCGTCGACGATTTGCTTGACGATCGAGAGCCCGAGCCCGGCGCCCGAGCTTCCCCTCGCGCGCGAGCGATCGACCACGTAGAAGCGCTCGAAGACGTGCGGCAGGTCCTTGTAGGGAATCCCCTCGCCGGTGTCGCTGACACGGACCAGCGCGCTACCGCCGTCTGCGTCCAACTCGACGCCGACCGCGCCGCCTTCCGGCGTGTGGCGCAGCGCGTTATCGATGAGGTTCACGAAAATCTGCGAAAGCCGATCGGCGTCGGCCTCTAACTTCACCGGACGCAGGGCGCGAAGATCGAGCCGAACGCCCTTGCTCGACGCAGTCGTTTCGAACGACGTAACGATCGGCGCGGCAATCTCCTCGAGGTCGATCTCGCGCAGATTCAGCACGAGCTGGCCGGCTTGGGCGCGCGCTTGATCGAGCAATTGGCCGACCAGCGTCGTGAGGCGATCCACCTGGCCCTGCGCCTGTGGCAAGAATAGGTCGGCGGCCTCCTGATCCGGTGACGCCATGACGGTGTCGAGCATCAGCTTGATCGAGGATAGCGGCGTTCGTAACTCGTGGGAGACGTTGGACATAAAATCTTGCCGCGCGCGTTCCAGCGCGATCAACTCGGTTTGATCGTCGGCAAGAACCAGGGCGCCAATTACTTCGGCTGCGCTATTGGTGACCGGATAGGCCGAGACCGAGTACGTACGGTTGCCGGTCTTTCCCGAGACGATCAGCGGTCCCAGCGATGCTTCGCCCTCGAGTGCCTCGTCAACGCGGTGTTCGAGCTCGACGTTAGGTACCGCTTCGATCACGTGCAATCCGGCGGCACGCTGGTGATCGAAGCCGAAGATCAGCGCCGCAGCCCGATTGGCAACGATAATGTGCGACGAGCGATCGACCATGAGCACGCCCAGCGGTAGCGCGCGGACGAGCCGATCGAAGGCGCCGTCCGCACCCAGTTCTTGATGCACCGCTTCGTGGACAGGACTTGGGTTCTCGCGAGCGGCGCTGGTCCCGCGAATGAGAAAGCCGATCGCCGCGCCGATGAGCAGCGCGACGGCCGCGATGCCCATCTCTGGAAGCGTGACTGGTATTCAGCTACTCCTTGAACATGTAGCCGCGGCTGCGGACCGTGAGGATGTGCCGCGGCGTGCGTGAATCCGGCTCGATTTTTTCGCGCAGCCAGCGAATGTGCACGCTAACGGTCTGCTGCTCGCCCTCAAAGTCATAGCCCCAGACTTTGTCCAACAGCGTTTGCCTGGTAACGACCCGGCCGTTGTTCTCCATGAGCACGCGCAATAACGCGAACTCCTTGGGCGCAAGCGACACGTCGTTGCCGCGTACGGTCAGTGACTGTCGCGACGGATCGAGCACGATATCGCCGAGCGCAATCGCCTCGTCGTGTCCGTTGGCGATAGGCGCTTGCCGGCGCAGTCGCGCCTTCACTCGAGCGAGAAATTCATGCAGGGCAAAGGGCTTGGTGACGTAGTCGTCGGCGCCCAGTTCGAGTGCCAGCACCTTGTCGATCTCTTGATCTTTGGCCGTGAGCATAATGATCGGAACGCTCGAAAACTTGCGGATCTCTTTGCAGGCCTCGACGCCGTCGAGGACCGGCAGCATGATGTCGAGCACCACCAAATCGGGTTGCTCGCGTTGCGCCGTGGCTATCGCGCTGCGTCCGTCGCTAGCCGTGACGACGGTATATCCGCTCCGCTCGAGGTTGAACCGCAGGGTCTGCAGGATCGCAGACTCATCGTCGACGACGAGAATCTTCTTATTGAAGTCGGGGGTCTTTACGAAGGTCCCCCGTTTAATCTCGGGCGAGCCGTTCATAGAACCTAGCCACGACGCTGTAGTCACGCGCGCCGTCTCCTTCTGCAGATTGAGCGGTATAAAGTTGGTAGGCAAGGGCGGTTGCCGGCATTGCGAGTTTGACGCTGCGGGCTGCTTCCAGCGCCGCATTGAGGTCCTTACGCAAGAGATCCAGCGCAAATCCTCCTTCGAACGTACCAGCGAACCACGTCTTAGGCAACCAGTTCTCGAGTAAATAGTTCGCACCGGTCGCCGAAGCAACCACCTTTCGAACCATATCCAGATCGGCTCCGGCCTTCGTCGCAAAGGTCAGCGCCTCGGCGTTAGCCACCATGATCGACGCGATCAGCAGTTGATTTACGAGCTTTACCGTTTCGCCCATACCCACGCCCCCGACGTGGTACGGCGAGCCCATCGCCTGCAGAACCGGCTCGGCGGCCGCATAATCGCTCGGGTCTCCTCCCGCCATGATCGCCAAGGTGCCGCCGGCCGCCCGTGCTGGTCCGCCGCTGACCGGAGCGTCGACGAAACGGTGACCCGCCTCGTGCAGCCGCCCGGCGATTCCGCGTGCCGCGATCGGCGAGATCGTCGACATAAGTAGGAAGAGCGTGTTCGGGCGCGCGCCGCCAAGCGCGCCGCCGTTAGCAAAAACCGCCTCTTCCACTTGCGGGGCGTCGGGAACCATCAGCACCACAACGTCGCTGGCGGCAGCCACGCGCGCGGGATCGATCGCCGGACGTATTCCGTGCGCGACCAAGCGCTCCAGCGGTGCCTGATTGCGATGCGCGGCGGCGGTAACGGCAAAGCCGGCGGTGTGCACGGCACGCGCCATCGGTTCTCCCATCGCGCCGATGCCGACGAATCCTACCGTGGCTTGGTTGGTCACGCCAGCCGATTGACCGCGGCGTTGTGCGGGTCCTGTTGCGCGTAGGGGGCACGTGCGAACTGGCCGAACGCCCGATAGCCATCGCCATTTTTAGGAGCACTTCCGCGCATGATCACGACGTTGCGGCGTCCGACCTTCGACGACTTAAACCTATCGACGGGAAAGCGGGTGCGCTTACACCGGTTGATGTACGAGCACGGTCCCGCCAACGGGACGCTGATGGTGTTACCGATCGACCAAGGGCTCGAGCACGGGCCGGTGGACTTCTTCGATAATCCGGAATCGATCGATACCAGCTGGATCTATCGCCTGGCGGTCGAGGGAAACTTTTCGGGTATCGCGCTGCACATCGGTCTTGCGGAAAAGTATCACAAGCAATACGCCGGCACGGTGCCGCTCGTTCTGAAGGTCAACGGCAAGACCAACGTCCCGTCCGACGACGAGGCATTCTCGTCGATGACCTCGTCGGTGGAGGACGCAGTGCGCTTAGGCGCGGACGCGGTCGGTTACACGCTCTACGTCGGCAGCCCGTCGCAAGACGTCGACATCGCGCAGTGCAACGAGGTGCGGCGTGAATGCGAAAAGTACGGCATGCCGCTGATCATTTGGTCGTATCCTCGCGGAGCGGCAATCAAGCTCAAAGGAGGAATCGACTCGCTGTACGCGATCGACTATGCCGCTCGCGTTGCGTGCGAAATGGGCGCGGATATCGTGAAGCTCAACGAGCCGAAGTGGGATGCGGCCGCGGCCGAAAAATCACCGAAGCCGTACAACACGCTGCAATTCGACGACGAGCAGGGATTAGCCAAGGTCGTTAAATCCGCTGGACGGACGCTGGTTCTCGTCTCGGGCGGCAGCAAGATGGGCGACGATGCCACGATCCACAAGGCCAAGGTCGCAATGGAAGCCGGGTGCGTTGGATTGATCTTCGGTCGCAACATGTGGCAGCGGTCGTGGGGCGACGCATTGGCTATGGCCTCGCGCATGCACGACCTGCTCAAAGAGTACGGTCAGTAGAGTCTAAGAGCGCTCTAGACCTGGATGACTTCGCGGACCTCCGGTACGTCCGAGGTTACGACGAGTTCGATCGCGCCCTTGAGCGTGAGGTTCGCAGCGCTGCAACCTCCGCAGGCACCGAGCATCTGCACGAACGCCGTGCCGTTTTCGACCTTGATGAGCCAAACCTCACCACCGTCGGCCGCAATGCCAGGGCGTACTTTGTCGAGGGCGGCGTTCACCCGCTCCTCAATTGAAGGTTGGGCCGACACGATTATGGCTTTTTGGCGCAGGTCGAGCAGTACCAGCTCATTGCGCCTTCGTGCGTAACCGGCACCATGGCTTCGCGATGACCGCGGCGGCCGCAGTTAGCGCACGCGAACGTCTGGCCGATCGGCACGCTGCTCGAGAGCTGGCCGCGCACGCTGAAATACGTGACGAGCAGGATGATGAGCCCGATGATCCACGGCGCGTAGGCAAAGAACAGATTGAAGTTGTCCGTGGACAATTCTGCGAGCATTAGGCGCTCTTCTTGAAAAAGTCGGCGTTGATGACGACGTAGTTCTGCCATTTTTCCGGGACGTCGGAATCGGCAAAGATCGCCTCTACCGGACATGCTGAAACGCAGGCACCGCAATCGATGCAGACCTCCGGGTCGATGTAAAGCATCTCGCTGTCGTCGGTGCCTTTAATGCAATCGACCGGGCAGACGTCCACGCAGGACTTGTCCTTTGTCCCTATGCACGGTTCGGTGATGATGTAGGCCATGGCTCGATTTTAGACCCCTGGAATGCGCGCTGCTAGCGGAAAACGCTGAGGGGTATTAGGAGGCGCCGAGGCGAGGGCCTGCCCTGCGCCGGGCCCTGCGTGACTATCGGGCGCGCGCTCCGGTGAGCAGGCGGACGAGCCAGAGCAAGACGACCGCGCCGATCACCGCGCAGAGGACGCTGGCAAGGTTGAACCCACCCGGTGCGGGATGACCGAAAAAGTTGTAGATGTACCCGCCGATGAGCGCGCCGACGAGGCCCAAAATGATGTCGCCGATAAACCCTCCAGGCGCCACACCGGGAACGATCCACTTAGCGATAACGCCGACGATGAGGCCGAAGAGTAACAGCCACAGAATCCCGAAAAGCGTCATGACGACCCTCCTGCCGGCGAAAGTTCCCGATACCGATCGCGAAACTCCCGCCGGGCAACGTAAGTAAGCAAGGACATGAAGACGACCTGCGCCAGCTGCGGCGAACGCCCGGCTACGAATTTCGACGGCGTGCGTTGGACGTGCGAGGTTTGCGCCCGCCGCAATGCGGCGACGTCGGCACTCCCCTTCTTGGGCGCGGCTGTTGCCGCTGCCGGCTTGATCGTCGGCGGTGCGATGCTCGTCGATAGGATGCAGCGCGACAACGAAGGCAAACCTTCACCGCTGGAGGACTTGACCAAACGCATGCGCGGCGGTACGCCGACGCTGGCCGCGTTTTCACGCGATCTCACCGACTTGGCACAGCGGGGAAAGCTCGATCCGGTCGTCGGCCGCGACAATGAGATCGAACGGGTGATCTCGATACTGGCGCGGCGCAGTAAGAACAATCCGGTGCTAGTGGGAGAGCCCGGCGTGGGCAAGACCGCGATCGCCGAAGGGCTGGCGCAGCGCATCGCGGCCGGCACCGTCCCGGCGGTGTTGCGCGGGAAGCGCGTGCTCGCGCTGTCGCTCGGGCCGCTCGTCGCCGGAACGAAGTATCGCGGCGAGTTCGAGGGCCGCGTCAAACGCATCCTCGACGAAGTCAAACGGGCATCGCGCGACGTGATCCTGTTCATCGACGAACTGCATACGTTGGTCGGCGCCGGCGCGGCGGAAGGCACGCTCGATCTCAGCTCGATGATTAAGCCCGAGCTTGCACGCGGCGAGCTGCAGTGCATCGGTGCGACGACGTTCGACGAATACCGCAAGTACGTGGAATCGGACGCGGCACTCGAGCGGCGTTTTCAACCGGTGATGGTGGAAGAACCGACCATCGAGCAGACCGTAGCGATTCTCAAGGGGTTGCGCGCCGGATATGCCGCCCACCACGGCGTGGTGATAACCGACGGTGCGGTGGAAGCAGCCGCCGCGCTTTCGGCACGCTACATCGCCGATCGATTTCTCCCCGATAAAGCGATCGATCTCATGGACGAGGCCGCTGCTTCCACCGCGCTGCTCAATAAAGGGGCAGTTGCATCGCCGGAGGTCACCGCGCAAACCGTCGCCGCGGTCGTAACGAAGTGGACCGGCATTCCGCAGACGACGCTCTCCGAAAGCCAAACGAACCATCTGCTACACCTGGAAAGCACGCTGCGCGCGCGGGTCGTCGGCCAGGATCACGCGGTCGCTTCGGTTGCCGAAGCCATCCGCCGAGCGCGCGCCGGATTGCAAGATCCGCGCAAACCGCTCGGCAGTTTTTTGTTCCATGGTCCGAGCGGCGTCGGCAAGACGGAGCTGGCTAAAGCGCTCGCCGAAGCCCTGTTCGGCAGCGAGGCGGCGCTGGTGCGCATCGACCTGTCGGAGTTCACCGAAGCGAATACGATCTCGCGACTCATTGGTGCGCCACCGGGATATCTCGGCCACGACGAGCCGGGGCAACTCACCGAAGCCGTACGGCGGCGGCCGTATTGCGTCGTCCTCTTTGACGAATTGGAGAAAGCGCACCCGGACGTTGCCGCACTCTTGTTACAAATTCTCGATGACGGGCGCGTTACCGACGCAAAAGGACGCACCATCGACTTTCGTCACGCGCTGATCGTGCTTACCACCAACCTGGACGGCGACGACTTCGCACTCGCGCTGCGACCGGAGTTGCTCAATCGCATCGACGACATCGTCGCATTTTCGGAGCTCGGCTTACC
>JBPYDW010000191.1:0-8284 GCA_051986335.1 Vulcanimicrobiaceae bacterium
GCCTTTCCCAGCGAGGAGAGGGCGGACTCGTTTTTGGCCACGACGAGCAGCCCCGAGGTGTCGCGGTCGAGCCGATGCACCAAACCGGCGCGCAATTCCTCACCGGGCAGGGCACCGGCATGAGCGAGCAGCGCGTTCACCAGCGTTCCTTCAGTCGCTCCGTGCGCCGGATGCGTTACCATTCCCGCGGGTTTGTCGACGACGACGATATCCTCGTCTTCGTAGACGATCGGAACATCGAGCGCTTCGGGAAGCGCGTGCAACTGCGGCCGCTCGTGGATCTCGTATTCGACCGCGTCGCCTTCTTCAAGAGGATGACTGGCCTTGACGGCGATGCCGTTTACCCGCAAGTCGCCGCGCCGCACTGCGTCGGCGACCAGCGCGCGCGACGATCCTGAGAGCCGCGCGACGACGACGTCGGCACGTTGTCCGGCCTCGTCAGGCCCGACGACGACTCGGTTTGACAAGGCTGGAGAGGATCAGCAGGATGACGCCGGTGGTGATGCAGGCGTCGGCGACATTGAAAATATTCGGCCAAATGCGGTAGAAGTCGATAAAATCGACGACAAAATGATGCTGGACGCGATCGACGATGTTGCCGAGCGCTCCACCGACGATCATGCCGAAGGCGATGCGCACGACCAACGAGTTGCGTGCCGCGTCGCGGAACGACAGCCAAAAGATCAGCAATACCAGGATGGCCATGCCGATGAGCAGTCCGGCATTGCTGCCGAACAAACCGAATGCGCCGCGCACGTTTTGCTCGTACGTCCACTTCAGCAGGTGCGGAATTACGATGCGGCTTTCCCCCGGCAAAAAACCCGCCATCACCCATCGCTTGGCCAGCAGGTCCAGGATGAAGACGACCAGCGCTACGACGAGAATCGTCGCGTTCTTAGAGATTCGGCTGCGGGACAAACTGATAGAACCATCCTGCGACAGTGAGGAAAGCATCGTTTACCAGGATCAGGCCGACGACGACCAGGATCAGCCCGGATGTAAACTCGATCGCCGGCAGAAAGCGTTTGATGCGATTGAGTAACGGGACGATCGTACCGACCGCGAGCGCAACGATCAAGAACGGAACGGCTAACCCGGCCGAATACACCAACAACAGCAGTGCGGCCTCAGCGGTTCGCTGCTGGGTCGCCAACGCCAGGATGCCGGCGAGGATCGGTCCGATGCACGGCGACCACCCGGCCGCAAACGAGATGCCGACGATCGCCGAGGTGAGGTAGTTCACCTGGGCGTGTTCCTGGTGTGGGCGAATGTCCATCATGAGAAATGGAATGCGAATCATTCCCATCATTTGCAAGCCGAGAATCGTAACGATTACGCCGCCGATCTGCGCTACCAGCACGCGATGCGAGGCAAGCGCTCCGCCAACCGCACTTGCCGAGATGCCGAGCAGCACGAAGACCAGCGTGAATCCGGCGATGAACGCAAGCGCATGCGAGCTTGCGCGTGCGCGCATCGCCGTAGAGACGTCGCTCTTGAGATCTTCGAGGCTGGAACCGGTCAAAAACGATAGGTACGCCGGAACCAGTGGGAGGACGCACGGCGAGACGAAGGAAACGAGCCCCGCCAGGAATGCGAGCCCGACCGTTAGATGAGTCGTGGACACGGTTCCGTAGCTTAGACGAAGGCGACACCTCACCATGCAGCATTGGTTCGGGTATCCGACAAATGTCGACCCGGTAGCAATTCACCTCGGGCGCTTCAGCATCCATTGGTACGGCATTTCGTACCTCATCGGCTTCATCGCCGTTGGACTGTGGATGGCGCGTCCGGACGGGCGCAAGCGGCTTGGATTGACCGTCGACCAAATCCAAGATTTCCTTTTCTATGCATTGATCGGCGTGTTGGTGGGCGGGCGGACGTTCTTCGTCATCAACGACATCATTAGCAAGCACGATCTCTCGTATTACACTTCGAACCCGATCAACTTCATCGCGGTATGGCAAGGTGGAATGGCGTTCCACGGCGGCGTGGTCGGCGTCATCATTGCAATCGTATTATTCGTGCGCAAGCATCCCGGCTTGACGATCGGCGTGCTCGGCGACGAAGTGGTCGTGCTGTTGCCCGTCGGCATCGCACTGACGCGCATCGTGAACTTCATCAACGATGAGCTGTGGGGAACCGTCTGCAACCCCGACCACCCCTGGTGCATTCAATTTCCGACCGCACCGGGGCCGCCCGCTTATCGGCATCCGGTGCAGATTTACGAAGCAATCTTGGACATTCTCACGCTGCCGATTTTGTTGTGGCTGTATTCGCGCAAGCCGAATGACGGCGTGGTCGGCTGGACGTGGTTCACCCTCTATGGGATCACGCGATCGATCGCCGAGATCTTCCGCCAGGCGGATTTCACCTTCATGGGCGTGACCGGCGGCCAGCTCTACGCGCTGCCGATGATCGTCATCGGCGCCATCGGCATATGGTATTGCGCGTCGCGGGGGAGTCACACCGACGAGACGGTCCTCGCGCCGGCCGGCCGGCTCCCCACTGGATGATCGCCGACCGGGTCCACGAGTTCGAGCGGCAGCTCGACGAGGAACTCCGGGCCGCTGGACGGACGGGCGACTCGGTGCGGGTGGTGGCGATCGCCAAGAAGCAACCGGCCGAGGCGGTCGCCGAGGTCATTTCCGCCGGCATCCGCGACATCGGAGAGAACTACGTTCAAGAGGCGCGAGCGAAGTTTGAGCGGCTGCCGCCGGTGCGCAAGCACTTTGTCGGCCACATCCAGACGAACAAAGCCAGGGCCATCGTCGATACGTTCGACCTTGTGCAGAGTGTGGATAGTTTAAAGGCGGGAGTAGCCCTCTCGAGCGCCGCGCAGCGGCTTAGCAAGCGCGTCGCCGTCCTGGTGCAGGTCAACATTTCACCGACTGAGCGCTACGGCGTAGCGCCGATCTTGGCCGAACGCCTGGCCGCGGAGCTGCGGAGCCTCGATGGCATCGACGTCGAGGGCGTAATGGCGATTGGACCGCTCGATTCCGACCGCGCAGAGATTTTGCGTTCTTTCGAGGTGGCAGCCAAGACGTTTGCCCGCGTGGGTGGAAGTACGCTGTCAATGGGCATGACGGGCGATTGGCGCGAGGCGATTCGCGCCGGCACCACAATGCTGCGCATCGGAACGGCGCTGTTCGGGCCACGAGCCGGGTAATGCCGTACCGCGTTATGACGGGAGAGAGATCTCCATGGGAATGTTTGAAAAGATAGGCTCGTTCTTCTCGATGAGCGATGACGACGAGATCTACGACGACGATGCAACCACCTATCCGCGCGTCGTACCGCTATCGAATCCAAATCGGCGGACGTCGGCAACGGAAGTAAGCATCTACGCTCCGCGCTCTTTCGGCGATGTGGTCGAGGTAGCGGACGCGCTGCGCGCGCGCCAGGTCGTGATCGTAAATCTGCAAAACGCCGACCGGACGCTGCTGCAGCGCGTCGTCGATTTCACCTCGGGCGTGGCCTACACCCTCGATGGAAAGATTCAAAAGCTTGCTGAGGCGATCTACCTGGTCGTTCCGGCCGGCGTCAGCGTAAATGCTGCCGGGTTGCGCGACGCAATGGCGGCGGATGGAACGCTCGATTTCATGGCTAACCGCGGATAGACAGAGGTATCGGAATGCAAAAAATCTCGCCTGTAGATATCCAGCACAAGACGTTCAAAAAAGCCTTGCAGGGTTACGATCGCAGCGACGTCGATCAGTTTCTCGACGAAATCATCGAGGTATTGGAAGACGACGCGCATCAAAACGCCGCGCTGGAGGCCGAGATAGCCGATCTCAAAGAGCGGATCAGTCACTTTAAGGCCATGGAAGACTCGCTGCAAAATACGCTGATACTGGCGCAACGCACCGCCGACGAAGTGAAAGCGTCGGCGCACAAGGAGGCCGACTTGATTCGCGAGCAGGCGCGAGTAGCGGCTGAGAAAGAGATTGCCAGTTACAACGACGCGATCGCCGACACGCGACGCGAGCACCAGCGAACGGTGGAAGGCTGCGAGCAGGCCAAGAGCGAGCTGCGAACGCTTCTGACGACGCATCTCGCGCTGCTCGATAAGACGACGGCCGCGCTCTCGCCGGACCAGTTTGCCGAGGACGAGCCCCCCGCTCGTCCGGCGGCTAGCGCGGAATCGAACGGCGAGCCGGCGACCGACACCGAGCATCTGCAAGTCTACTAGACGGCCGCGCGCAGTGCGGCAATGAAGGCGCTCGTTGCCATCTTGCCCGGCGACGGGATCGGGCCGGAAGTTACCCGCGCCGGCGCTGCGGTTTTGCAGCGCGTGCGTCCCGACGTCCAATGTGAGGAGCAACCGGTCGGCGGTGCGGCGCTGGCTGCCGGATTGCCCGCCTTTCCCGACGCCGCGCGCGCCTTGTGCGACCGCGCCCAAGCGATCTTGTTCGGCAGCGTCGGGTTACCCGAATACGACGGCAAGCCGCTGGCGGAACGGCCGGAATACGCCCTGTTTGCGCTGCGTCGCGACTACGAGCTGTTCGCCAACATTCGACCGGTGCGCGTTTTCCCCGGGCTGGAAGCGGCGTCATCGCTGAAGAGCGAGCTGGTGCGCGGCCTCGATCTCGTCGTCGTGCGCGAGTTGACCGGCGGAATCTACTTCGGCAAACCAAAAGAACAGCGCACGACCGACGGCGTCGAGGAAGCGGTAGACACCATGTTCTATCGCGCGCCCGAGATAGAGCGTATCGCGCACGTCGCCTTCGCGTTGGCGCGCACGCGGCGCAAGCGCGTAACGTCGGTCGACAAACAAAATATCTTGGAAACCTCGCGCTTGTGGCGACGCGTCGTCGAACGCGTCGCAGCGCAATATCCGGAAGTGATGCTCGATCATTTACTGGTCGACAACGCGGCAATGCAATTGGTGCGCCGTCCCGGAGATTTCGATGTAATTCTCACTGAGAATATGTTCGGCGACATCCTCTCCGACGAAGCTGCGATCCTGACGGGCTCGGTCGGAACGCTGCCCAGCGCCAGCCTCGGCGTGCGCCGCAGCGCGGCGGGACAGTTCGGCCTCTACGAACCGATCTCCGGAAGCGCGCCGGATATCGCCGGAAAAGGCGTCGCCAACCCGACGGCCTCGATTCTGTCGGCGGCGATGCTGTTGCGCTCGAGTCTGGGTGACGACGGCAGCGCCGCGCGTATCGAGCGCGCCGTCGATGCCGTCTACGCGGGCGGAGCGCGCACCGCCGAGCTGGCGTCGCCGCGAGAGCGGGCGCTCTCCACGGTCGAGTTCACCGCTGCGGTCCTGGCGGCGCTGGGCGGCTAAACGGATACCTTCTCGCTGAAAAACGGCCGCCCGTGGTAGTCGACGAAGCGTACGCTCAACTCGCCGTGTTGGTGCGGATGTTGCGCGCTCCATGCGTCGCGCCAGCGCCGTAGCGCTTCAGCCTGCAGCAGAGGAACGTCATCGCGATCGATCATCGTATACGCATTGAGATCGATCGATACGTCAAGCTGATTTCCGTTGATTACGAATCCGGTCACCGTGCTGTCGTACTCCGAACGCAGCGGCGCGAGCGCGGCCATTTCGTTATCGCTTGCAGCCTGGTCCGGCGATGGAGAGGAGCAGGCGGCGGCGAGGGCGAGTGCCGCAGCGGCAACGAGCGCGCGGATGTCGATCATGCGCCGCCGCTTCGGTGCGCAAACGGAGTGTCCTTGCGCGCGCGCGAACCGCGCGCGTATGAAGAAGATTGCCATCACCGGCGCGGCCGGACTGATCGGCCGCTACCTTACCGCCGATCTGCAGCGCGATTTCCAGGTCGTACCCATCGATCTGCAGGATGCCGCGGTCATTGCCGACGTTCGCGACGTCGACGCGCTGACATCCGCTTTTACGGGATGCGAGACGGTGGTGCATCTTGCCGGCGTCGTCAGCGTGGACGCTCCCTGGGAGAGCGTGCAGAGCGTCAACATCGGCGGCACGTATAACGCCTACGAAGCGGCTCGTCGTGCCGGTTGCAAGCGCGTGGTCTTCGCTAGCTCCAATCACGCCGTCGGCATGACCGAAATGCAGGCTGGCCGCGAGCTCTACGAACCCGGAGCGGGCGTTCTGCTGACCAACGAGGTGCCGTATCGCCCGGACAGTCTCTACGGCATTGCCAAGGTGTTCGGTGAGGTTTGCGGCCGCTATTTCAGCGAAGCGTTCGGATTGCAGGTAACGTGCATTCGCATCGGCTCGATCTTGCCGGGTGATTCGGCCACCGACCCAACGTTAGTCGCGCCTCCGTTTCTTCCGCATTTACGGCCCGAGGACGGTCATGCGCGGTATGCGGCGACCTGGATGTCGCAGCGCGACTTCGTCCGATTGATTCGGGCCATCATGGGACGCGACGTGCCGTACGCAATCGTCTACGGCGTGAGCGACAATGCGACGCGGTTTTGGGACTTGGAACCCGGCCGGGCGCTATTCGGATTTTGGCCGGAGGACGGCGTTCGCTCACGCGCATGACACCAGGCTGAAACCGGTCGTTCACGGGCGCGCACTACGATGGCGCGCATGGACGGAATTTCGTGGGCAGCAAGTGCGATGGAAGCGGCGCAGCGCCGCTTGGAGATCGCGACTCAGAATCTGGCAAATGGTTCGACCGACGGGTATCGCCGCCGTCGCGCGCGCGGCACGCTCGTTCCCGGCGGCGTGCGCATCGCTGCGGTCGTCACGTCCGATCGCGGTGCCCTGCGCCGCACGGGCCAGCCGTTCGATCTAGCAATCGTCGGCGAAGGTGCGTTTCGCCTGCGCGATGCGCACGGCGCGACGATAGCGACGCGCAGCGGCGCCTTCACGCGCGATCGCGGCGGACACCTGCGCGACCGCTTGGGCCGCGAGCTGCTGTCCGCTTCCGGAACGCCGCTCGCGGTCGCCGCTCAAGGTACGGTAAGCGCGCGGGAGATCGGATTGCCGGAGAACTCGTCGCTGCAGAGCGGAGCGCTGGAAAGCAGCAGCGTGGACACCATTTCCGAGATGATCGACGTGCTGTCCGCGCAGCGCGCGTACGAAGGCGCCGAAAAGACCGTCGCCGCCATCGACGAAACGCGGCGCCAAGCCGCCGATTCGGCACGCGTGAAGGCGTAGGTGCGGCGATGAACGCATCGCTCTACGCAGCCGCCAGCGGAATGGCCGCGCAGCAGCTCAACCTCGATGTTCTCGCCGATAACCTGGCCAACTCCGACGTGATCGGTTTCAAGCGAGCGATCGAGTCGTTCACCGACGTGGCCGCGCCCGGCGAACGCGGTTTGGGGACCGCACCGATCGGATCGCGCGTCAACTTCTCGCAAGGCAAGCTCGAGAAGAGCGGCGGCGCCTTCGATATCGCCATCGACGGTCCGGGCTTCTTCGTTCTGCGCGACGTCCTCGGCAAGCAGCACGCATACACGCGGGACGGAGAGTTTGCTCGCACCGCCGACGGCACGCTGCGCAACGCCCAAGGCTGGCTTCTCGAGGGCGTGCGTATTCCGCAAGATGCGCTGTCGCTCGACGTCGACACGAGAGGGACGGTCATCGCGCGAATGCCGCACGGCTCCCAGGTCTGCGGTCGGGTGCGGCTGGCCGAGTTTAGCGCGCCCGACGGCTTGGAGCGCATCGGCGGAACGGTCTTTCGCAGCACGCCGGCGTGCGGCGCCCGGCACCTGCTGGTTCCCGGCGCTGCGGGTGGTCCGGCCGTGCGCTTCAGCATGCTGGAAAAATCGAACGTCTCGATCGTCGAGGCGATGATGGAGATCCTCGCCGCGCAGCGTGCGTACGAGGCCAACGCCAAAGGCGTGCAGGCCGCCGACGAGATGATGCGCATCGCCGACAACCTCAACCGTGGATAGCGAGGCGCTGCGCAGCGTCGAGGCGACGTTTGAGGCGATGCTGTTGCGGCCGCTCTTGGAGCCGCTGGAAACCTCGCTCGGCCCGGTCGCGTCGCTCGCGTTCGAACCGATGCTTGCGCGGTTGCTGGAAATCGAACGTGGATGAACGCGAGCGTACTATTCGCGCGTTGCTGCCGATGGTGCGCGCGATCGCCAAACGGATCCACCGCCTCGTTCCCAGCGTCGACATGGACGATCTCGTCGGAGACGGCAGCGTTGGTTTGATCCGGGCCGTCGACGGTTTCGATCCGACGCGCGGAACCTCGCTCGAGCACTACGCGCGCCGCCTCATTTTAGGGAAGATGCTCAACGGCGTTCGCCGGATGGATCCGGTCAGCGAACGCGCGCGGCGTGAAGTCCGCGATGCCGAACGCGAACGATACCGAATCGCCGTCGAGCGCGGAAGCGTTCC
>JBPYDW010000192.1:0-2010 GCA_051986335.1 Vulcanimicrobiaceae bacterium
CCGGCGGCGCTAGGCCGAGCGCGTGCAAGAAACGCAACTCGAAGCGCGGCACCAGCGCCATCGGATCGTCCGAGGCGGCGATTGCGCGCAGCGCGCGGCGCAGCAACGCATACACGTCGGGCACCGGCAAGTCGGGTTCGCACAGCGCGTCGACGACTTCAACGATGACGCTGGCGGCCGCAAAGGATGCCGGCTCGACGATTCCTTTCCAATTCGCATGCTGCAGTTCGGCCCCGACGATGACGTCGAGCGATCGTCCGCGATGCATTTCCAGCAGAACCTCGCAGCCGAACTCCAGGCGGCCGGAAAGGTGACTGCGCGCGCGGCGAATGCCTTTGGCAACCGCATCCACTTTGCCGCGCTCCGTGGTGAGCAGCGTAACGATCTTGTCGGCTTCACCCAGGTTTCGCGAGCGCAGTACGACGGCGCGGGTGCGATAGGCACGAGGTGACGTCACGTGCGCACGCCGCTGGAAAAGGGAGCGGGAAGGAGCTGCGCGAGCGTCGTCTCGACAGGACCGTGCGGCGATGTATAGATCACCGGAAGCGCCGGGTCAAACTCGGCGATGAACTGCCGGCAGGCGCCGCACGGCGACGTCGTGGCGCCGTCGGGACCGGCGACGGCAATCGCTCGAAACCGGCGGTGGCCTTCGGCAACGGCGCGCGTAATCGCGACCCGTTCCGCGCAGATGGTGGCGCTGTAACTGGCATTCTCCACGTTACAACCAACGATTACCGCCCCGCTTTCCGTCTCCACGGCGGCACCAACGGCAAACTTCGAGTAGGGGGCGTACGCCAGCTCGCGCGCCGCGTGTGCCGCGGCGATCAGCTCTTCAGGAGACCGCATTGCGTTCGCCGGACTCGACCTGTCCCTCGACAGCCTCGGGAAGATCGAGCGTGTAGATGCGAACCGCTAAGATGCGCCGGCCACGCGTGCGATCGACGCGCAAGCGGGTGCGCACGTCGGCGGCGATCTCCTCTCCCTCAGTCGGCAGCCGGCCAAAGAGTCCAACCGTGTATCCGCCGATCGTTTCAAAATCTTCGGTGGGCAGATGGGTGCCCAGCTTCGCGTTGACGTCTTCCACGTTGACGCCGGCGTCTACGATGGCTTCATTCGGATTGACGACCCGAATCGGCTCTTGCTCGTCCTCGTCGTGCTCATCGCGAATCTCGCCGACGATCTCCTCGAGCATGTCCTCCATCGTCACGATTCCGGCCGTCCCGCCGTACTCGTCAACCACGATGGCCAGCGAAAACTTATCGCGTTGCATCTCGCGCAACAGCTCGGAGATCTTCTTCGTTTCGGGGACGTGTGCGACGGGCCGCATCAGCTCGCTCAACGGCGTGAGCGCCAGCTTGCCGTTAGCCAAGGCGATCAACAGTTCGCGATCGTGCACGACGCCGACGACGTCGTCCTTGGACTCACGATAGACCGGCAATTTGGAGTAGCCTTCCGAGATCACGATGTCCAACGCCTTGCGCGCCGAATCGTCGATCGAGACCGCTACCATCTCCGGCCGCGGCGTCATCACTTCGCGAACGATCGTGTCGCCGAACTCGATCACCGAGTGGATCATCTCGCGCTCTTGTTCTTCGATAACGCGCTGCTCCGCGCCGACGTTGACCAACGTGCGAATGTCGTCCTCGGTCACGAAGATATGATGGGAGGTCTTAATGCCGAACGGCCGCACCAGCAGGCGTGTCAAGAACAAAAAGACGTTGGCAACCGGCGTGAGGATCCAGGCGACGTAGTGCATCATCGGCGCTAACCGCAGCGCCCACCGCTCGCTGTCGGAAACGGCTATCGTCTTGGGGATGATCTCGCCGAGCAGCAGGATGATCGCGGTCAGCAGAATGGTCGAAATCAGCGCACCCTCGGGAATCCCCAACTTGATGAACAGGTAGGTGGAAAGGGAGTCGGCGGCCAGCAAGACGATCGTGTTGCCGATGAGCACCGAGGTCAGAAAGCGATTGCGGTCCTCGAGAAGATCGGCCACGGCTTTCGCCCGCT
>JBPYDW010000193.1:0-3709 GCA_051986335.1 Vulcanimicrobiaceae bacterium
GCGTGGTTGTCGCTCTGCGTCACGATTCCGGAAATCGTACCAACCGTGCTGGCGAAAGCCGGCGTTATCGATTGGAGTAGAAACGCGGCGAGCACCGTGACGGCGAAAATGGGGCGAAGGCTCTCTCGAATCATTGAAGGGCTCCTCCGAGAAGGTCGGATGGCTGGCAACGAATCCAAGGGCAAACGCGAGTAGTAGGACGCTAAGGATTTCTTAAGACATCGGACGATTGATTCCTACGTCGTGCGGCGCTTCCTTCCGCAACCTGAGAGGGCCGACCGGCGAGTTACTCAGGGAAGCGCGAGCGCAATTGGGAAGCTGCCGGTCGGAATCGGGGCCAGCGCACGGCGGTTTGCAACGTCGATCGGAACGCACTCGTTGTCGCCGGTGTTAACCGCGAACGCCGTTTTGCCGTCGGCCGCGAACGCGACGTCGAACGGACCGCTGCCCACGTGAATTGCCGGGTCCGTGCGGTTCGTTGCGGTGTGGATCGGGGTAACGTCGCTCGATCCGGAGTTCGCAACCAGCAGCAAGGAGCCGTCACGCGAGAGTGCGATTCCTTGCGGTACCTTGCCGACCGTAACCTCGGCGACGAGCCTGCCGGTTCGCGAATCGATCACGCTCACCGTGGCGCTGCCGGTGTTCGTGACGTAGAGCCGCGAGCCGTCACGCCCGACCACTATTCCGAGCGGCCGCGAACCAACCGCCAACTGCGCGCCTGGGGTACGCGAGCGCGTATCGATCGGCGTAACCGTGTTGCTGCCCTGATTGACGACGTAAACGGTGGCGCCGTCGGGGGAGATACCTACCCCTTCTGGGTGGTTGCCTACCGCAATCGGTGCGGAAGCCTGCAGCGTCGCAGCGTCGATCGACTGCGCGGTGTCGTCGCCGAAGTTGGCGACCCACACGGTCCTGCCGTCGGGACTGACGCGAATGCCGGCGGGGACGTGGCCGACCTTCACGCTTCCGACGACCGTGCCGTTTTGGGTGTCGACGACGGTAACGTCGTTACTTGCCTGATTAGCCACGTACAGGCGCGTGCCGGCCGGATCCATCGCGACGCCGCCGGGAAGCCGGCCGACCGGAATCGCCCGGCCGAAGCCGCGCGTGGCCGGATCGAACGGCGTCACCGAGTTTTCGGTGAAGTTTGCGATGTACCCCAGCGCCAGCGTTCCGCTGGCGACGCGCACGATCGCGGTCGCGTGCGTGAGCTGCGCTCCGTTCGCGGCGCGGGCGAAGAGCGGTACGTCGTAGAGCCCCGGAGTTTGCGGCGCGGTAAACGGTATCGCGATCGGAGTGTGGGCGTTAGCAGCCGCGAGCGCTTGTCCCGAGGTCGTTGCGGTGTGCAATCCTGGTGGCGCGGCAACCGAATAGCGTACGTTCGTTGCACTGCTACCCGGGTTCACCACGGCAAAGTTCAAGGTGCCCGATGCGCCCGGCGCGACCGACACCAGCTGCGCCGGCGCTTCGATTGAAAGCTCCGACGATGCGGGAAACGTTAGCTTGCCGACGGCGTACGACGGTGGAGCATCCGCCGGCGAGGCCGCCCAACTAACGTTGGGTTGCGCACCGAGATCGAGGGCGAGCTTTTCGGTGCCGTGCGCCGGCAGCGCGAACCACGCCCGGTTCGAGGGCCGCCCGTTTATGCGCAAGCTTTCAACGTACGGTGAGGCATCGCCGGCCTGCGCCGCATCGAGATCGATCGTTGGACCGCCCGGAGAACGCAACGTGACGTGGCTGAACAAGGGTGCGCCCACGAGCAGCACGCGCACCGAAGGATTGATCGGATAGAGGCCCATCGCGTTCCATGCGTACCAGGCGCTCATCGTTCCCAAGTCGTCGTTGCCGGGAATGCCGTCGGGCTTATCGCTGTACAGCGTGGTGAGAATTTTTCGCGCCACCTCTTGTTCGCGATACGGCGTTCCGGCGTAAAGATACGTCCACATCGATGCCAGACTCGGTTCGTTGCCGTACCAGGCGTAGGGTTTGGATTGGCCGGCGTTGATCTCGGTGAAGAAGTTGTTCAAACGGTCGACGGTTGCTGCCGATCCGCCGAGCGCCGATACTAAGCCGCCCAGATCTTGCGGCACCATCCAGGTATACTGCCAGGAGTTGCCTTCTTGAAAGCCGCTCTGCCCGCTGCCGGTGAGCTGCGTCTGCAGAAACGCGCCGTCGGCGTCGCGCGGCGCCATCAATCCGATGCTCTGATCGAACAGCTTCGACCAGTTTTGGGCGCGACGGATAAAGGCGTTGTAGTCACGCGTATCGCCGAGCGCGCGGGCGTATTGGGCGATGGAAAAATCGTCCAGCGCATACTCCAGCGTCACCGATGCGCCGTTGGGAACGGGCGAGACATCGGTCGTGTGGGCATTGGTCACGTAGCCGTCGCGCAGGTATTCGCTCAGTCCCTGGCGCTCCACGTACCAGCCTTGACCGGGCGGGCTGGTCGTATCGGTCGCACCCTTGAGCATCGCGTGCAGCGCCGCGTGCGTATCGAAGGTTCTCGCGCCGAACGCGTAGGCGCCGGCAATGATCGGATCGGCGGAGTCGCCGCCCATCACGCCGCTTTCGCCGTCGGCGACCGGCCACTTCGGAAGCCAACCCATCTGGTGTGCCGCGTCGTCGAGCGACTGCATCATGTCGCTGCTCTCGTGCGGTGCGAGCAGCGCTACCAGCGGCACGAGCGTGCGGTAGATGTCCCAGCCGGAGTAATTTGCGTATTCGTCGTGTCCGGTCGCGACGCGATGGACCCGACCGTCGAAGCCACGATAGCGGCCGTCGGCGTCGCTGAACAGATTGGGGTGCAGCGTCGCGTGATACAGCGCCGTGTAGAACGCGCGCTGCTCTTCTTGGGTGCCTCCGGCAACCGTGATCTCGCTCAGGAGCTTTCGCCAGCGCGCTTGCGTGGCGGCGCGAACGGCGGCGATGTCCCACGACGTCGCGTCAGCGGATAGATTCGCGCGTGCGCCGTCGAGCGACACCCACGAAACCGCCGTTTGCACGCGGACCGTGCGATTCTGCGTCGCGTCGAAGGTCACCCAACCGCCGGACTCTGCGCCGCGCACGTTCGCGCTGCCGGGTTGCACAACGTCGCCGCGCCAGGTACCGTACGACGCAAACGGACGATCGAATCGCAGCACGACGTAGGCCGTAAAAACGTTGGGCAGGCCGCAGAACGCACCGCTGGTTACCGAGCCGGTAATTTCGTTCGGTCCGCTAACGCTGAAGGTTGCGTCGGTCGCGCCGGCCTGATCGGAGGAAACGTTTATCAGCAGATTTGCACGTGAAGTAGGCGCGAAAGTAAAGACGCCGAGTCCGCTGCGCGGGGTGACCGCGAGCTCAACGCGCGTCGGGGGATTGCCGGCGCTCACCGCATAGTAGCCGGCCGATGCGCTCTCATCGGCGTGTGAAAACGGCAACTGCACGTTGCGCGGATCGCGAACCTCACCAACGGTCGGCGTAATGCGAAAGTCGTTAAAGACGTCGCAGCCGGCGCCGGAGAGATGCGTCAAGCTGAAGCCGGTGATCGCGGTGTCCTTATAGTCATAGCCGCCGGCCGGCGTCGAGCTGGGCGTGTCGGGACTCCACTGCACCATGCCGAACGGCGCGTCGGCTCCGGGGAAATCATCGATATTCGCCGGCCCGGGAGACGTCGGGTTGGCCGACGTGCCGATCAGCGGATCGACCAGCGTCACCGGATCGGGCGCAG
>JBPYDW010000194.1:0-4325 GCA_051986335.1 Vulcanimicrobiaceae bacterium
TCGCCGGTGCCTTCGACGTTGGGCGGTCGCGACTCGAGGCGAACGACGTGCGGCTGGTTGAGCAGAAGTTCGGCGGCATCTTCGATGGTGATGATGCGTTCGCGCTCCGGTAAGAACGACGAAAGGATGTTGAGGAAGGTGGTCTTTCCGGAGCCCGTGCCGCCGCTGACGAGGCAGTTGAGACGCGCCTCGACCGCGGCGCGCAGCAAGTCGATTACCTCGGCCGGCGCCGAGGCCGAGTTGATCAAGTCCTCCATCGTCAGGCGGTGATGGCCGAAGCGCCGGATCGTCAGCATCGCGCCGTCGATGGCGAGCGGTTCGATGATCGCGTTGACGCGCGAGCCGTCGGGCAAGCGAGCGTCGACCATCGGCGAAGCCTCGTCGATGCGTCGTCCCAATGGCGTGACGATGCGTTCGATGATCAAACGCAGTTGCCGCTCCTCGGTGAAGCGCTTTGTAGTGGGTTCGATGACACCGTGGCGTTCGATGTAGATCGTATCCGGGCCATTGACCATGATTTCGGTGATGTCGGGATCTTTGATGAGGTCTTCCAACGGTCCAAAGCCTAAGGCTTCGTCGATGATCTCTTGACGGAGGCGCGCGAGGTCTTCGGCTGATCCGTGAAATTTGCGCTGCGCGACCAGTGCCGCAGTAATGTTTTCGACGGTGGCGCGTAGCTCGGCGAGCTTCGACGCATCGGTGTGCGCGATTCCGGCGGAGGCGAGATCGACCTGGCGCAGCAGCGCCTCATGCGCGTCGCGCTTGAAGATATCGCGCTCGGCTTCGAGCGCCGCATTCTTTATCTTGCCGCCGTTGCCGTTGCCGCCCATGTACCGGCGCCGGGTGCTTCCGCCATTCCGGTCTGCTATCGGCGAGTCCGACGAAGGCTGCAGCGCTACCAGCGGTGCTTCCGGAGAAAGTGACTGGATGTAGCGCGCAAGTCCGGCCGTGCTCCGCGCGTAGTTGCGGTGCGTCGAAAGCGGGATCTCGGCGACGATCCGGTTACCGAGCACCCCCTCGATGTCGCTGCGGGGCACCATCCCAATCTCGCTGCGGGCGTTGGTCACCAGTTCGATGCGCTCGGACGGGATGCCGAAGCGCTGCAAATCTGAGGCCATTTGCTGCGCGCCGGCCGCGCCCAGCAGCGTGGGTTCCAGAACGATGAAGAAGCGAGTCGCGCGCGCGATGAACGGACGAACGGTCGCAGCGAACGGCTGCGGCGCGTCCACGACGATCGTGTCGAAGCCGCTTAGCTCCGAAACGAAGGCCTCGACCGTCCCCTCTTCCAGCGCGAACGCTGCGTCGTATCGGTCGGCCAGCTCGGCGACGGTTACGCCGTCGGAGCGCGCGCTCGAGATTGGTGACGCACTGCGCGCCGTGTCGAGGCTGCGCACGATGTCTAAGAGCAGCGCGATGCTACGCCGGCCGGTAAGATCGGCATCGACGAGCGCGGTGTTCCCGTCTTCACGGAGGGTTCGGACAAGCTCGCGGCAGAGCGTCGTCGTGCCGGAGCCGCCTTTGGAACCGATGAAAACAGCGATTCGAGAGTTGGGCATCGCGCGTTACTGGGCGGAGGTCGGATCGACGATCTTGTCGCCGACGATCAGCTGAACGGGACCCGAACCGATCACGTGCCGCGGGGCTGCAGCGACTGCCGGAACCGGAGCGGGCAGCGGCAGCAACGGCGTCGCCGGCATGGGCGGCGCCGGCGCTGGGTCGTTACCGAGATCGATCGTCAGGTGTTCGGTCGGTTCCGAGCGGATCGGCTCGCGCGGCGAGCGTAGCGCAAGCCGAATGCTGGCGTTGGCATCGGCCCAAGCCAGTAAATCTGCCTGTTTCGGATTGACTTCCAACGTCACTGTAGCGGCGGCCTCTTCTTGCGGCGACGGTGTTGCCGACACGTCCTCGAGAGAGTTGCCAACGGCGAGGACACGAATGCCGCGCAGGATCGTCACCGCCTTGCCTGGCGAACCGTTGCCGTGCTGCGGGGGAACGGCGATGACATCGACGCGATCGCCCGGCTGAACTAAACCTGCGACGCCTTTCACCCGATCGATCGGAATGCTTACCGCGCGCAGCCCCGGCCGTAAGCGCACCGGCAGCGCGAACGCAACGTTCGTGCCGATTTGCGACGTCGTCAACTGCGATCCGGCAGGAATAGTAATGAGAGCGAGGGACCCGACTGCACGCGTCGGATCGGCGATCGCATCGGGCTCTAACGTACTTGCCGAGCGAGTTTCGCTATGGAACATCGCCGGCGTGATCTGCGTCCGCGCCGGAATATCTTGGGTGGCGACGAGCACTTGGCGCGGCTGGTTCGCGGCCGGGCGCAGCGACGAGAGATACGTCAGCGTGAGCCATCCGGTCCCAACGGCCAAAACGATCGCAATCAAAAGTGTCGTACGACGAACGTTCATTATACATGTATCCTTAAGAATGGCGCGACGCTCTGCGAAAGCGCGATCATCGCCGCACCGAATGCGAACGCGACGGCGTAAGGTAACATTGCGTCCTTACGCGTAGCGGCGTCCGGCGGAACTCCTATCGTCATTGAGACCGCGCGAGCGAGCGACGCACGCGCGGTTCCGCGAAAGACGACGAAGACTACTGCCAATATTCCCCCGCCGATCGCGGAATAGAGCAGAAAGGGGACGCAGAGCGGGTAGCTGAGCATGCCCGATGCAGCGATGGCGAGTTTGATATCACCGCCGCCGATGCCACCCTTCGAATAGATCAGCGTACCCGCCGTCGTGAGCGCCGCCATGACGAGTAGACTGATCGCCACGGCCTGCACGCCCGAAAACGAGTGGACCGCCAGTGCAGCTAGCGCCAGCGATCCGGTAAGCCAGTTAGGAATGCGACGCGACCGCACGTCGCAGTAGCTTGCCGCCAAACAGCCGGCCAGCGTTAACCAAATGCTGATCAGCGCTTATTCTTTCGCTAGACGGTGCCGGCGACGGCATTGAAAACCGCCAGAAGGTTAGTGCCGAGCAGCTGAACGCCTGCGAGCGCGATCATTGCAATAAAAGCGACCAGAAGCCCGTACTCGACCATGGTGGCACCTTCTTCATCGTGCCAGAGCGATTGAAGATTGTTCATCGAGTCCTCTACTTTCTGTTACTCGACCCTGCTGGGTGAGGGAAGCGATGGGGCGCGTTTGAACTCGTCGCGCCCCGCGGAGCGAACTGGGGTTTAAACCGAGCCGGCGACGGTGGAGAAGAGCGTGTTGAGGTTGCTGCCGAGCAGCTTGACGCCGGCGAGCGCGACCATCGCGATGAAGGCGACGAGGAGGCCGTATTCGACCATCGCGGCGCCCTCTTCGTCGCGAATCATTGACGTGAGAGTGATCATTGTATCTCCTTCTGGTGAGAGTGAACGGTTTCGAGTGAACGCGTGACGCTACCAGATTCCGCCGGGAAACGTTTCCCAAGGAACCTTGATGCCTGCGTTGGGTGCATCGACCAGGATGTGGGCGCTCGCGGGCGTGACGCCCGGCCCCGACGTTGCCAGAACGTTCAGAAAAGTTTGACGAATGTAATCGGGCGCGATGGGAATGATTGCTTGGAACTTCCCTTCGGAATCCGCGCTTAGATCGTGTCGGCTTATCAGAACGTTGGGTAAGTCGGAGGAGAGCGTCGCGAGAAGCGTGATTCGAACCGGCGCCGACGGCGGAGCCGCTCCCGTCACAAGGAGCGCTTCGGCCCCTTTGAGCGGTTGAACGTTCAACACGATCGTCCCGTGAAGCTGGGCAAGACTCGCCTCATCTTCTGCTTGGGCTCGCTCTTCCGCCGCCTGCGCGTTCGCGATTGCAAGGTAGGCTTGCTGCGCGAGCCGTTCGAGGTGGTCG
This sequence comes from Vulcanimicrobiaceae bacterium, assembly GCA_051986335.1. GTDB lineage: Bacteria > Vulcanimicrobiota > Vulcanimicrobiia > Vulcanimicrobiales > Vulcanimicrobiaceae > JBPYDW01. The sequence goes on from JBPYDW010000194.1 coordinate 3,848, forward strand.
GCGAGTGCCGATGAGACGTAGATGTCGTTGGACGCATAGCGCGGCGCGATCGAAGTCGTCTCGACTCGATCGTTGACATCGTACACGTTATTGCCGGGGCGAATGACGAGTACGATGCCGGGACCGCTAAGTTGTACGGCGCGCTCGGCAGCGAGCCACCGGTACTCCAAATGAGCCGCGCGCGCTACGCTGGACAGCGAGACCTCTCGCTGTGCCGCGGCCGCGGTGCTTGGCGCCGCGAGCAGCGAGCACAATAGAAAGAGAGCCAACTGATAAAAGAGCCGCATGTATAACCTCCATGCTCCTGGTGCGGCTGTATCATGCCATCGCCGGCGGCGGCTTGCAATAAGTCGGCGGCCGAACTTACAAAATCTAACGGGGCGCTGACGTTTCGTTAACGTGTTAACGCCCGATTTCGTGCCATAATCCCAGATGAAAACGGCCGCCTTGTAGCGTCCGTTTGTACCCTATGCCCGGG
>JBPYDW010000195.1:0-3423 GCA_051986335.1 Vulcanimicrobiaceae bacterium
TTCGCGACGATTGCGTCGACGCAGGCGCGGATGTCGTCGACCATGATTGAGATGATAAATCCCGGCTCGCGCGCCGGTGGCCGGTCCGTGACCCACATGCCGCTCACTTGACCGACGCCGTCGTCAAATGCCGCGTTTCCCTGATCGTCCTGACGGATATTCCATTCGAACGTCTTACCGTAAAATGCGGCGGACTGCTGAATATCGACTGCGGGAATCTCGACGTAGCAGATCTTTCCGTTTCCGCGGGTGGGCTCGTTGCTCATGACGCTTCACCTCAAGGCCGAATGATGGGTGAAGCGCCATTCGAGGCGAGGCTGTGACCCCGCCTCGTAAAACGTTCGGCCTAGGCCGGCTGGGGTTCGTTCAGCCAGCGCCAATGCCAGCCGAAGAGCAGCACGGCGACGGCTATGAGAACCAGGTCGACGACAAACGAGCGAACGGCGGCGAGGCGGCTGTGGCCGATCATCGCATCGCGATCGATCTCAGTCCGAAAAACCTGCGTTCCGCCGCGCTCGCCGCCTCGGAAAAACCTGGGGTTGGGCGGGGGTGCCATCGGTGCCACACCGCGACCGCGGTAGACGATCGCACCGGCGACGAAAGGCGGTGGACCGAAGCCCGGCGCCGCCATGCGAATCCCCGGACCCCCACGCATACCGCCGATCAGTGGGTCGGCGATGCGGAAAACGTTGCTTACGAGGCCGGCGATGCTCGCGATAAAGAGAAATATTGCGATCAGGCAGACCAGGTAGCCATAGATGGTTGGAATGACCTGAGAACGTTGCATGAGTGCTCTCCTGTCGTCCCAGTGTATGCCTCAACCTTGAGTAGCTACTGAAAAGCCTAGGCCTCGCCAGCCTCATGCTATAGTTGCGCTATGGCGGAAGCGAAAAACGTTTACTCGATTCTCACCGTGACCTTTGGCGAGGCGGACTTCGACGCGCTGCTGAGCGAAGCGGAGACGACCCTCCGGAACGCCGAGCTACGTCTTCCCGGGCTGACCGAGACCATGCTGCTGAGGGGTGAAGCCAAGAACCGCTTTCACGTGATCACCTGCTGGGAGTCACGCGAATTGTGGGCCCAATCGCAGTGGGACAGCGAAATCGGCAAGACGGTAGCCGACATCATCGAGGGATCCGCGACGTACGAGATCGAGCTTCTCACGCCGGTCCTCGTGCTGCAGCCTTCAGGAACTTAAAGGATATCGAGACGGCCGCCGTCGACCACCAGCGTCGTGCCGTTGACGAAGCGCGCTTCGTCGGATGCAATAAAGCAGATTGCCGCCGCCAAGTCCGCGGGCTCGCCGATCGCGCCCTCGACTTTTTCGGTACCGTTCTTGATATTCGGATTATTCCATAGCATCGGCGTATCGACCGCACCGGGGGCCACGGAGTTCACGCGAATCTTTCGCGACTCCATCTCGATGCTGAATCCCCGGGTGAACGCTTCGATCGCGCCTTTCGAGGCAGCGTAGGGGACTACGTTCGCGGTGGTTTCGTGGGCGTGCACCGAGCTGATGTTCACGATCGCTCCGCCGGGCGGCATGTGCGGCGTGCCGTACTTACAGAAGAAGAACACCGAACCCAAGTTCGTCGTAATGACCTTGAAGTAGTCGGCCTCGGCCAAATCGACGATCGGCGTAAACGTCATCATCCCGGCGTCGTTGACGATGATGTCGAGCGAGCCGTACGTGGCCAGGGCCTGCGCGATCACCGCCTGAACGGCCGCGGAGTCTCCGACGTCAACCTGCACGGCAATAGCCTGGCCACCGGCGTTGGTAATCTCGGCGGCGGTTGCCTGCGCCGCTTGGGCGTTGAGGTCGGCGCACACGACGCTGCCGCCTTCGGCCGCCATGCGCACGCACGTCGCCTTGCCGATACCGGAGCCGCCACCGGTAACGATACATGTCTTGTCGCTGAATCTCATAGTAGGCAACGGCGTTCGGTCAAAGGTTCCGCGGTCCCGCCGCGGCGTTGCGCATAGAAAGGGAAGCGCAGAGCGCAGCGAGCATCGGTGGCCATGCAGCGAAGCTTCCGTTTTGGTGTAGCGACCTCCGATCATCAATGTGAGGCGTACGACGGAAACGACGACATCCGCGACGTCTGGGATCGGGTGCGCGGCCTTACTCAGCGTGGTCGCGCCACCGATTTTTGGAATCGCTATCGCGAAGATGCGGATCTCGCCAAAAGCCTGGGATGCACCGCGTTCCGGATCTCGCTAGCGTGGGCTCGACTCGAGCCGAAACCCGGCGAGTGGAGCGACGTCGCATTCGCGCACTATCGCGAGGTGCTCCAGTACCTGCGCGATGCCGGCATGACCACCGTAGTGACGCTGCAGCACAACACCTGGCCGTTGCACGTGCAAGCCGCCGGTGACGGCGCGGGTATGCTCGATGCTGGATATCCTGCGCGACTTGCTGCCTATGCAGGCCAAGTGGCGCGCCGCCTCGGCGACCTGATCGATTACTACGTGACGCTCAACGAGCCGAATCAGCTCGTCTACGGTTATATCAAGGGTTTTTGGATGCGCGCGTACAGCATGCCGCCGGGCCTGCCGCCATTTGCTACGACCGAGCAGCAGATGGACGCGGTAGTGCGTCTCATTGCCAATCTCTTTCGCGCGCACACGCAGGCGCGGCAAGCCATACGCCAGGTTCAGCCGTTGGCGAAGGTCGGCGCCAATCCCATGATCCTCGGACTTCCGCAATGGCTGCAGCGCTGGGTGGATCGCAATGCGACCTCGCTGAAGTCGCCGGCGCAGGCACGCCGGCAGGCGATTCGAATTTCGCAGCACCACATTCTCGAAAGCGGATCGGTCGATGTCTCGATCGCGCAGGTCACCATGACCGAGGCGCGTGCCGAGCACGTCCTTTTCTCCGAACCTTATTACGTCGCGCATCTGGCCGCGCTCCATGCGACGCAATTGCAGTTTCCGCCGGATCTCGAGACGTGGAAGGTGCGCGTCGGCGTCACCCAGCGCGCCGCGCCCGCGATGCAAGTTGCCGGACTCTTTTGCGCCGCCGCCATCGAGGACTATCCAACGCTCGACGCGGCGATCGCCGCGCTTCGTCACGGCGACGTCGATATCGTTGCGGACGACAACGTGATATTGAAACAGTACGCCGGCGAAGGATGGTCGCTGACGCCTTTGCCGGGCCACGATCAGCGTTTTGCGGTGGTAATGGCGCTGGGGAGCCGAGCGCTGCTCAACGCGGTCGACCTTGCGCTGCGCGATTTTAAGAAGTCGCATCCCGAATTGCCGCGTGTTTGGAATCGCAAGACGATCGCCGACGTCGGCAGAAGCGATGCCGATTCAGCCGACTCCGATCGCGTCCGAGTGCCGGACCTGGACAGATCGCTTGCCGCGATACGCAAGCGTGGCATCCTGCGCGTCGGCGTACATCCCGGCGTCGAGGGGCTCTGC
>JBPYDW010000196.1:0-4982 GCA_051986335.1 Vulcanimicrobiaceae bacterium
GCATCGGCCGTGGATTTGATCAGCTTCTTCGACGTCGGCGCCAGATTCGTCGCTCCGGTGTTGGTAGGATCGTAGCCCTTGCCCGCCGCCGACGGACGACCGGCAAAGTATTGCGGTTTGGTCCAGAGCTGGCCGATTATCGCCGAGCCGACGACCTTTCCGTTCACCTTTATCAGCGACCCGCCGGCCTGATACGGGAAAAGCACTTGCGACAGTCCGGTCATCGCGAATGGATAGAGCAATCCAAAGATGATGACGGTGACGATGGTTATTCGCAGTGAGGTGCCCAGATGTCGCAGCATGGTCGTATCCTACGTGAGGTGCACGGCGGTGAGGATCATATCGATGAGTTTGATTCCGATGAATGGTGCGATGATGCCGCCGACGCCATAGATTAGCACGTTCTCGCGCAGCACGGCGTTGGCGCCGCGCGGACGATAGGTGACGCCGCGTAGCGCCAGCGGAATCAGCAAGACGATGATCAGCGCGTTGAAGATGATCGCCGAGAGGATGGCGCTCTGATTGGTTGACAGGCGCATGACGTTGAGAACGCTCATCGCCGGGTAAGCGACCGCGAACATCGCCGGCAGGATCGCGAAGTACTTGGCAACGTCGTTGGCGATCGAGAAGGTGGTGAGCGCACCGCGGGTCATGAGCAACTGCTTGCCAATCTCGACGACTTCGATGAGTTTGGTGGGATCCGAATCCAGATCGACCATATTGGCCGCTTCTTTGGCCGCCTGCGTCCCAGAGTTCATCGCGACGCCGACGTCGGCTTGCGCGAGTGCCGGGGCATCGTTGGTTCCGTCGCCGGTCATCGCCACCAGACGCCCTTCGCCTTGCTCGCGCCGGATCAACTGCATCTTCGTCTCGGGTGTAGCCTCGGCGAGGAAGTCGTCGACGCCCGCTTCTTTGGCGATGGCAGCCGCGGTCAGCGGGTTGTCACCGGTGATCATGACCGTACGAATTCCCATTGCGCGCAAGCGATCGAAGCGCTGCGTCATGTTGGGTTTGAGAATATCTTTGAGGTGAATGGCAGCAAGAATCTGCTTGTCGCGCGCGAGCAACAACGGAGTTCCGCCGCTGCGGGCGATCCGCTCCACCTGCGCATCGAGTTCGGTGCTCGGGCTGCCGCCCTGCTCGCGCACCCAGGCGACGATCGAGTCGGGAGCACCCTTGCGAACCTTCGTGGTGCCGTTCACGTCGACGCCGCTCATGCGCGTGTACGCGCTGAACGGAACGAAGGTGCCGACTTCGCCGTCGACCGAGGCGCCGTGGCTCTGAGCCAGCGTCACGATCGACCGGCCTTCGGGCGTTTCGTCGGGAAGCGACGACAGCAGCGCCATTTGCCAGGCGTCTTTTGGATCGACGCCGGCAGCGGGGAGGATCTCCACCGCCTGGCGATTGCCCAACGTTATCGTGCCGGTCTTGTCCAGCAGCAACGTGTCGACGTCGCCGGCCGCCTCGACCGCGCGCCCGCTCATCGCCAGCACGTTGCGCTGCATGACGCGGTCCATGCCGGCGATGCCGATCGCGGAAAGCAATCCACCGATCGTGGTCGGAATTAGGCAAACGAGAAGTGCGATAAGCACGGTGACCGATTGCTTTGCACCGGCGTAGATCGAAAACGGCAGCAACGTTGCAACGGCGATGAGGAAGACGATCGTCAAGCCGGCGAGCAGAATCGACAGCGCGATCTCGTTCGGCGTCTTCTGCCGCTGCGCGCCCTCAACCAGCGCGATCATCCGGTCCAGAAAACTCTCGCCCGGGTTCGTGGTGACCGTCACGATGATCTGATCCGACAGCACGCGCGTGCCGCCGGTGACCGCACTCCGGTCGCCACCCGACTCGCGGATGACCGGAGCCGACTCGCCGGTAATCGCCGACTCGTCGACCGTCGCCGCCCCTTTAACGACGTCGCCATCGGCCGGAATCATCTCGCCGGCATCGACTTGCACCACGTCGCCTTTGCGCAACAGGCTCGCCGGTACTTCTACGGTGGTGCCGCCGTCGAGCAGCTTCTTGGCGATCGTATCCGACTTCGTCCGTCGCAGCGTATCGGCTTGCGCCTTCCCGCGCCCTTCGGCAACCGCTTCGGCAAAGTTGGCAAACAGGACCGTGAACCACAGCCACGCCGAGATGGCGAAATCGAAACCCGCCGGTCCGTTATGCGACACGAGGTCGCGCACGAAGAAGTACGCGGTGACCACCGCGCCGACTTCGACGATAAACATTACCGGATTGCGCGCCTGCCAGCGCGGGTCGAGCTTCTTGAACGAATCGACGACCGCGCGTCCGAGGATCTCGCGATCGAAGAGAGAGCGCGCTTTCGGGCGACGATCCAAACGGCGTTGCGAAAGCATTACGTGACTTTTCCTTGTAACATCAGCAAGTGCTCGACGATCGGTCCAAGCGCATCGGCCGGCAAGAAGGTCAGCGCGCCGACGATGACGATGGTGCCGATCAACAGCGCGACGAAGATCGGCGAATGCGTGGTGAACGTGCCGACGCCCTCAGCGACGGCCTTCTTTCCGGCCAGCGCACCGGCCAAAGCCAAAATAGGAATCACCTCGATGAAGCGGCCGAAGATCATGTTGACGCCGGTGGTGAGATTGTAGAACACGTTGGGGCTCAATCCGGCAAAGGCGCTGCCGTTGTTGGCATTGGTCGAGGTGTAGGCATACAGGATCTCGGAGAAGCCGTGCGGCCCGCTGTTGCCCAGCGTCGCCAAGCCGACCGGTAATATCGAGGCGAACGCGGTCGGGATCAAGCAGAGCACCGGCGTTACGAGGATCGAGAGGATTGCCAACTGTACTTCGCGGCGTTCGATCTTTTTGCCGAGGTACTCCGGCGTGCGACCGACCATCAGGCCGGCAATGAACACGGTCAATACGACGAAGACGATCATGCTGTACAACCCGCTTCCGACACCGCCGAAGACGATCTCGCCCAACTGCATGTTGACCAGCGCCACCAGGCCTCCCAACGGCATGAACGAGTCGTGCATCGAGTTGACGGCGCCGCAGGAGGTCGCGGTCGTCACCGTTTCCCACAACGACGACGCCGCGGCACCGAACCGGACCTCTTTGCCCTCCATGTTTACGCCGGCCACGCCGAGGTGATGTATCAGCGGATTGCCGCCGCCTTCGGCCCAATACGACAGCGTAAAACCACCGGCGAACAGGACGGTCATCGCCGCAAATATCGCCCAGCCCTGTCGCGTATCGTTGACTAGCTTGCCGTACATGTAGACCAGACCGGCCGCGATGATGATGATAAACCACATCTCGAGCATATCGCTAAGCGGCGTCGGGTTTTCGTTGGGCGAGGCCGAGTTCGCATTGACGAAGCCGCCGCCATTAGTGCCCAGCTCCTTGATGACCTCTTGCGAAGCCATTGGGCCGCCGGTGATCGTTTGCGCGAAGCCCTCGACCGACTTCACCGTCTGATAGGCGTGGAAGTTTTGTGGCGTGCCTTGCCATACCAATAGCAGACAGCCAACGATCGAGATCGGCAGCAACACGTAGAGCAACGAGCGAGTGAGATCGACCCAGAAGTTGCCGAGCGACTTTCCGGACCGGCTGACCACGCCGCGAATGACTGCAACCAGTAGCGCGATACCCGCCGCCGCCGAGACGAAGTTGTGCCAAGCGAGCCCCGCCATCTGCGACAGGTAGCTCATCGTGCTCTCACCCGAATAGAACTGCCAGTTCGTATTCGTCATGAAGCTGACCGCGGTGTTGAACGCTAGGTCCGGCGAGAGCGCGGGAAAATGCTGCGGATTGAACGGCAGCCATTGCTGCGTGCGCAGTAACAAATATAAGAATGCAAATCCGACCGCGTGGAAGGCGATGACGGCGAACGAGTACGTGTACCACGGCATCTCGTCCGATTCGCGCACGCCGGAGAGCCGGTAGATCAGGCGTTCCACCGGCAGCAAGACCGGGGTGAACCAGGTGCGCTCGCCCGAGAAAACGCGCGCCATGTACAGGCCGAGCGGCTTGGTGAGCGCTACGACCACGGCGAAAAAGACGACCGCTTGTATCCAGCCGGTAACAGTCATGGTGGCCGCTAAAACTTCTCGGGCCGCAGCATCGCGTATACGAGATACACGAGCGCCGCGAGGGTTAAGACCAGCCCCAGGGCGTCATCGAAATTCACGATGACGCGCTAAAGTTTTTCGAGGCCGATCGTGTACCACTCCATTGCCGCGAAGCACACGATCGACAGCAAGACGACGCAGATCTCAAGAACGACCACTAGTTACCACTCCCGGCGCATGCCGAAGCTCATCCCAAGCGGGATCGGCCTCATCGTAGCGCCGCCGGAGGGCGGCGCGGAGCCGCCGAACGGACGAACCTTTTGGTCGGCCGCCTCCCCAGGGTCTACTCCAGCTCGAGCGACCCGATGCCGCGCTCCAGGGTCACCGCCCCGATCACCACCCAGAGCACGACGACGACGAAGGTGACGTCGATGACGGTCTGCCGCGTGTGGACCGCCGCCGGAAGCGCAATTGCCAGTGCCAAGGCAAGCGCGCCGCGCACGCCCGCCAGGCCGACGACGGTCCGCCACGAGCGTAGCAGCCGCCGGTCGAGCGAGAGCAGCCCGTAGGCGATGAGCGCCCGCGCCAGGATCACGGCCACGACGGCTACCACAATCGGACGCCACTCGCGCGGCAGAATCGGCAGCTCGACGACCGTGCCAATTAGAAAGAAGAGTATCGCGTTGGCAATCTCGGCGGCCCGCGTCCAGATGCGATCCACCATCTCGGCCACCGCACTCGCGCCGCTGCGCCGGTCCCCCTCGCGTGCCACCAACGCGCACGCGATCACGGCGAAAATGCCCGACCAATGGAAGCGTTCGCAGGCATAAAATGCGGCGTATGCAGCGGCAAAGGTCGCGATGCTCTGCAGCATCCCGTTCACGCGCGGGCGCATGAGCAAACATGCCAGGAGCCCGGCCGCGATGCCGATGGCCAAGGC
>JBPYDW010000197.1:0-2012 GCA_051986335.1 Vulcanimicrobiaceae bacterium
CCGGGTCGCTCTTCATCGGTTACGTTTTCGCGACCGTTTCAATCATCGGTGCCAGCAAAACCGCGATCGCGATCAGCGTGGTGGTGCCGTTGCTCGTGCTCGCGCTGCCGGTCCTCGACACCGCGGCAGTGATCGTGCGCCGGGCCAGCACCGGCAAGAGCATCACCGAAGCCGACCGCGGCCACTTTCATCACCAACTGATCTTCCGCTTTGGGCTCAACGTGCGCCAAGCCGTGCTGCTGCTTTACGCGGTTTGCTTCGTGCTCGGCGCCGTCGCGCTCGCCTTTTCCGGCGAGTTTACCCACGTCTTTCGCCACGCTACCTAACGAGGTTCTTGCAGATCGTATGAGCGGACGGCTCAAAGTCATGAGCGTCTTTGGAACGCGCCCGGATACGATCAAGATGTCGCCGGTCGTGCGCGCCTTGCGCGAACATCCGCAAGTCGATGACGTCGTTTGCGTTACGGCACAGCACCGCAAGATGCTCGACGATTTGCTGGCGCTCTTTAAGATCGCTCCGGATTACGATCTCAACGTTATGACCGAAGATCAGACGCTCACGCAAGTTACGACACGCGTGCTTACGCGTATGGAGGGCGTCTTAGCCGACGCTTCCCCCGACGTGGTGCTGGTTCACGGCGACACGACGACGAGCACGGCCGCTTCCCTCGCCGCGTTTTACCGGCAAATTCCCGTCGGTCACGTCGAGGCTGGACTTCGTACGAATAACCGATGGCTTCCCTACCCCGAAGAAATGAACCGGCGCATTACGGGCGCGATCACCTCGTACCATTTTGCTCCGACTTCGCTTTCGCGGGAACATCTGCTGGTGGAGAACATCGCGCGCGACGACATCATCGTCACCGGAAACACCGTGATCGACGCGTTCCAAGACACCGCGGCGCGCGAGGACCTGCCCGATCCGCCCCGTTGGAGCAAGATCGATCCCAATCGCCCCCTGATCGTGGTCACGGCGCACCGCCGCGAGAACCACGAGCAGATGCGGGAGATCTGCGAAGCGCTCTGCGAGATTGCGGAGTTGCCGCCGCGGCCGCAGCTCTATTGGCCGGTTCACCCGTCGCCGCGCGTCGCTCCGATCGCCCACGAAGTGCTCGATGGCGTCTCCGGGGTCGTTTTGGTCGGTCCGATCGGCTACGCCGAGATGGTAGCGGCCGTCAGGGCCTCGACTTTCGTCTTGACCGATTCGGGCGGGCTTCAAGAGGAAGCGCCATGCTTGGGGAAACCGGTCCTGGTTATGCGCGACGAGACCGAGCGCCCCGAGGGATTGCTCGCGGGAACACTCGAGTTGGTCGGGCCGCACCGGGGGCGCATCGTCGCGTCGGCCCGCCGGCTGCTGACCGACCCGGCCGCCTACGCGCAGATGGCGCAGGCCGTCAATCCGTACGGCGACGGACATGCTGCGGAAAGGATAGCGGCCTGGCTCCTGGCGCGCTTGCGCGGCGGCACCTATCCGGTTCCCTTTGCCGCGGGCGCACCCGCCGGTACTGCCATGTCGAGTCCGTGAAGCCGCTTCTGCCGGTCTTAGCTGCCGGCGGAACCTTCGCCGGTGCAGCCGTCATCGGTCTCCTTGGCGGCGCTGCCGCCGCCGGCCGCTTCGATGAGCCGCTCCTCGCGCCGGCGGGGCTGTTGCTCGGCGCGGCCATCGGCGCCTTCTCGGCGGTAAGGCTTCTCCTGCGTGTCTTGCGATGAAGGCGTACTATCGCCTGAAGTGGACGGTCGCGGGCCGGACGGCGGCGATCGGCCTCGCCGCCTCGCTCGTTCTTTTGGCCTGGAACTGGTACGCCAGCCTGGCCTTAGGCGTGGGATTTGCCTGCGGCATCGCCAACACGCTCGCGATTATGTATGGGAGCGAGCGATTAGTCGAAACGCGGAGTACGCTCGCATTTGGGTTAAGTAGTTTACTGCGCCTGGCCGCTTTTAGTATAGTAGCCGCGGCATTAGCGGCCCACGGCCCGTGGTGGTCGCTTGGGCCGTTTTTGGCCGGTTTCTTCT
>JBPYDW010000198.1:0-4477 GCA_051986335.1 Vulcanimicrobiaceae bacterium
TAACGGGGATCGTTACGAGGCCAAAATTGATGGCCCCTGACCAAATTGCATGCGCCATATCAGGGCGAATTGTACCCGGTGGATAACCCAGGCGCCAGCCTGCTCGAATATCTTGTGCTTGTGCTGCCGGGAACCACTACGGGTTGGGGAAAATCAGCGCCACAGCTTCTGCGCCTTGGCGATCGCTGGTTCCAATTTTGCTCTCTTCCAGGCCCTGCCGCTCCACGGGTCGCCGTCGGCTTCCAACCGCTGCGGCACGTTGGCGATCGTGTGTTTTTCAAAGGCCTTCCACGGTTGCGCGATGCGCGAGCGCGCAAACCCTTCGACGTCGTCCCAGGTGAGCGGCACCGACACCGGTGCGCCGTCGCGCGCGCGCACGACGTAGGGCGGTACCAGCGTCTTTCCTCTGCCCAGTTGCAAGTAGTCGAAGTACACGGCGCTCTGCGACCGTTTCGCAACCGTGCGCTGCAAGGTGACTTTGTCGCCCAAGGCGTCGGCGATGCGTTGGGCCGCCACTTCGGCAAAGAGCTTGCCGGTGTCGTACGTGTAGCCTTGCGCCAGCGGAAGGATCACGTGCAGTCCGGTTGCGCCCGAGGTCTTGATCAGCGGATGCAGGCCGATCTGCTCGAGCAACTTGCGCACCTCCAGCGCCACCGTGGCCAAGGTCTTCAGCGTGCACTCTTCGCCCGGATCCAGATCGAAGAGCAGATAATCCGGATCGTCGAGCGAATCGACGCGCGACACCCAGGGATGGAGCACGATTGCCGCCAGGTTGGCAAGGTATGCCAGCGTGGCCTCGTCGTTGCAGACGACGTAGGTGATGTGCGAGCGCCGGCCGCTGCCGCTGGCAACGGTGTGACGCCCGACCCATTCCGGCAAGCCTTTGGGCATCTGTTTTTCGTAGAACGACGGCGCGTGAATGCCGTTGGGATAACGCTCCAGCGTCAGCAAACGATCGCGCAGATAGGGCAGAATCCAGCGCGAGACCCCAAGATAATACCGAATCAGATCGCCTTTGGTGTAACCGTCGCGCGGCCATAACACCTTGTCGAGATTGGTGAACGACAGCGTGCGCGAGCCGATGCGCGCCGGGATCGGCGCCGCAGCGCTCACGCTTCGTCCATCTGCGCTGGCCGCTCGCGCACGACGTCTTTCGCCGCTTTGTCGGTGCGAAACCCCAGGAACGACGGCTGCCGAAGATGATCGTCGCGCGTCCACTCGGAGAACCGCACTCGCGCGACCAACGTCGGCGTCGCCCAGTGCGGCGTGCCCAAAGCATCGACCTCGTTGAAACACGGCGACGCCGCGCGGGCGAGCTTGGCCAAGCGCTCCGCCGTGTCGTGCAGAAGCTTGGCGTCGAATCCACTGCCGACACTCCCCACGTAGCGCAGCTTCTTGTCTTCGTACACGCCCAGCAGCAGAGCACCGAATCCCTTGCGGCTGCCGCGCGGATCGGTCCAGCCGCCAACGACAAACTCTTGTTCGAGCGCTGCCTTGATCTTCACCCAATCGCGCGTGCGGCGCGATTGATACGTCGAGCGGCGTTTCTTTCCGATGATGCCTTCGAGCTGCAGTTCCTGGGCCTGCTCGAAAAGCGGTATGCCTTCGCCGATCACGTGCTTGGAGTAGATGACCAGTTGCTCGTCGGCGATGACGCGCTGCAGCAGCGCTTTGCGATCCTCGAGCGGCTTGTCGCGAATATCGCGTCCGTCGGCATAGAGCAGATCGAAGGCCACGAAGTTGAGCGCGGCCGGATCGCTTTGGTGTTCCTGCAGACGGCCGAACGACGGCCGTCCGCGCTCGTCCAGCGCGACGACTTCACCATCGACGATGATCGGCAACGATGCGAAGGCATCGGCCAACCCTTCCATCTCGGGAAACTGCTTGAGCAGATCGTTCCCGTTGCGCGAAACCAGCGTTGCCTTGCCCTTTTCATCGATCGTGCAGATCCCGCGATAGCCGTCCCACTTGATCTCGAAGAGCCACTGGGGATCGTCGAACGGCGCGTCGACGAGCGTAGCCAGCATCGGCTGCGCGATCTTCGGCAGAGGATCGATCTTCGTGACCGAGCGCGGCGGTTTGGCGCCGTTCTTCTTTGGGACGGACTGCCAGGTGCGCGCCCGCGGATCGGCGGCAACTTCTTCGAGTGTCTTGCCGCTCTTGACCGAAGTGGGGTCCTGGCGGACGTCGTAATTTGGGTCGACGTACTTGTCGTGATCCTTGATGAGCAGCCAAGGATCGCCTTTCTCTCCCTCCTTCGGTTTGATGCGCACCAACGTGAACTCGCCGCGCATGCGCTTGCCGTGCAAGATGAAGCTGATCTTTCCTTTGGCGATCTCGGCGCCGGGATCAGTTCCCTCGGACAGCGTGTAGGTGCCGCGGTCCCAGACGATCACCGGCCCGGCGCCATACTGCCGCTCCGGAATCACCCCCTCAAAGTCGCGATAATCCAGCGGATGATCCTCGACGTGCATTGCCAACCGGCGCTCGGTCGTATCGAGCGACGGCCCCTTGGGAACGGCCCACGACGCAAGCACGCCATCGTATTCCAAGCGGAAATCGTAGTGCAAGCGGGTGGCATCATGCTTTTGAATGACGAAGCGCAGCTGTTTTGCGGCGCCGGTCTTTTGGCCGCGCGGCTCCGGCGTCGCCGCGAAATCGCGCTTCGCATGATAGCGTTCCAGCGAGCCGGAAGCGGGTGCCTGGGCTGCGCGTTTGTTCGTCCGTGGCGCCACCTCGCCGAGTTCTCGACCTCTCATACGAAACCCGCGTACTGCAGCAATGGGCGCGACGGCGGCGAAACCACTCCGGCGTGTGGATCGCCGTGGGACTCGCGCTGTCGTGCGCGATGGCAGTGGTCGCCGGAGTGCGCAGCCGCGCTACGGCCGGATACTTTGACGGCGACGTGTACGGCATGACGCCGGCAGTGCACCGCCGCTACGCGTTGGCCTTCGCCATTCTCGCCGCGCTCTTTGCGCTCTCTTACGTCATACCGGCCTTGCCGGCACTACCGCTGCTAGCCGTAACGATAGCCGCTGCCGTCTTTTACGCGGCGTCGTTTTTCCGCGGTGCAGAAGCCGATGAGTGAAACGATGAGTGAAATTCACTGGGAACCTTGGTCGGCCGACGCGTTCGCCCGGGCCGCGCGTGAGAACAAACCGGTACTGCTCTCGATCTCGGCCGTGTGGTGCCATTGGTGTCACGTCATGGATCGCACCACCTACGCCGATCCTAACGTCATCGCTGCGATCGCAAAGAACTACGTGCCGATTCGCGTCGATAACGATCTGCGTCCCGACGTCAACGCCCGCTACAACATGGGCGGTTGGCCGACGACCGCGTTTCTCACCGCCGACGGCACGACGATCACCGGCGCGACCTACCTCCCGCCCGAGCAGATGCTGCGCGCACTCGACCAGATCGCCCAAGTGTACGAGAAGAACAAGGACGAGCTGGCGGCGCAAACGGTCGAGCTGCGTCAAGGGCGACGCGAGTACGAACCGGTCGCGCGCGGCGATCTGCGCGAATCGATGATCGTGCGTGCGACCGAGGAACTCCACGACGCTTACGACGCGGAATACGGCGGATTCGGCGAAGCGCCGAAGTTCCCACAACCCGAAGCGCTCGAGTTGCTGCTGTTGGAATACCGTGTCAGCGGCGATCCGCGTCCGCTCGCGATGGTCGTCAATACGATGCAGCAGATGGCGACCGGCGGCATGTACGATAGCGAAGAGGGCGGATTTTTCCGCTACTCGACCACCCGCGACTGGTCGATTCCCCACTTTGAAAAGATGGCGGAAGATCACGCCGGACTGCTGCGCGTGCTAGCGCAATTGGCCGCACTTCGACCCGACGAGTGGATTCGCGATACACTGCGCAGCGCGACCGGTTACATTCGTACGGTGCTACGCGATCCAAGCACCGGCCTTTTCGCCGGCAGTCAAGACGCCGACGAAGCGTACTACGCACAGCCGCTCGCGGCGCGCAAGCAGATGCGGGCGCCATTCGTGGACCGTCGCTCGTTTTCGAACTGGACGGCAGCGCTGGCCGGAGCGTTCTACGCTGTGGCCGATGCACTCGGCGATCCATCGTTCGCTGCCGATGCAACGCTGACGCTGGATGCTTTGCACGATCGTTTGCGCGACGACGACGGGCTGCTGTACCACGTTGCGGGTGCCGGCACGCCGGCCGGCGTGCGCGGGCTGCTCGGCGATCAGGTTGCCTACGTGCGCGCGTTGATCGCCGCGTACGAATACACCGGCGAGCCGCGGTTCCTGGAACGTGCCGCCGCTCACGCGACGACGACGCTCGAACGTTTTGCCGCCGACGACGGCGGCTTTTACGATTCTGCCTCATTGGAGGAGCAGCTCGGCAACTTGGTAGTTCGCGATCGCCCCATCGGCGACAATGGCTTGTTAGCCGAAGCGCTCTTGCGCTTAGCGGCGCTCACCGGCTCGACGCAGTTTCGCGATGCAGC
>JBPYDW010000199.1:0-2364 GCA_051986335.1 Vulcanimicrobiaceae bacterium
GGCTCGGTGACGACGACGATGTAGCGCTCGCACGCCAGCGCGACCGCCTTCTCGCGAAAGAGCGCGCCGCCGCCGCCCTTCGTCATCGATCGGTCGGGCGCAACCTCGTCGGCGCCGTCGATTGCGACCGGCATTGGACGTTGCAACAGCGGGACAAGCGGTATACTCAGCTGGCGGCAAAGCGACTCCGTGTCACTCGAGGTCGCGACAGCGACGATCTTTTCGCCCGCAGAGATCCGGCCGCCGACCCGTTCGATCGCCCAGAATGCCGTGCTGCCGGTTCCCAGACCAACGCACATTCCGTCGCGAACGTATCGGTCGACCGCGGCATATCCGGCTGCGCGCTTTGCGGGGTCGGTGTTCTCGAACGAATGCGTCAGAGCCACTTGCTCACGCTTTTCTTGAGCACCCGCGGCGCTCTTGCAAGCGCAACCAAAATTTGGTTTGAGGACATCTCGCAATGCATGAATACGTCACGCTCCACCACGCGATCCGACACGCGCCCGGCCGCTGCGAGTGGAACCTTTACGATCGGCGGCGACCTTCCGGTGCACCGCCTGGGGTTTGGCGCGATGCGCATCACCGGCGAAGGGATTTGGGGCGAGCCGGCCGATCACGACGAGGCGATTGCCGTCTTAAAAGCCGCCCTCGATCTTGGCATTACCATAATCGACACCGCCGATTCTTACGGCCCCGAAGTCTCGGAGCGCTTGATTGCCGAGGCGCTCTATCCGTACCCATCCGATCTCGTGATAGCGACCAAAGGTGGGCTGGTGCGTCCCGGGCCCAGTCGCTGGGAACCCGATGGACGCCCCGAACATTTGCGAGCGGCCTGCGAGGGGAGCTTGCGCCGCCTGCGCCTAGAACGCATCGATCTGTACCAGCTGCACCGCATCGACCCAAAAGTACCGCTGGAGGATCAAATCGGCACGTTGATCGAGCTGCAGCGTGAAGGCAAAGTCCGTCACCTCGGCCTGTCGAACGTGAGCGTGCAGCAAATCGACGCGGTGCGTCGCATGGCGACGATCGTTTCCGTGCAAAACCTTTACAACCTTACCGATCGCGAGTCGGAGGACGTCCTCACATATTGCGGGCGGGAAAATATCGGATTCATTCCGTGGTTTCCGCTCGCAACCGGCGATCTGACCGAGCACGGCGGCGCGCTGTCGCAGATTGCGCAGCGTCATAACGCGCTCCCTGCTCAGATTGCACTGGCATGGCTGCTCGCGAAATCCGCAGTGATGCTTCCAATTCCGGGCACGTCGAAAGTGCGGCACCTCGAGGATAACGTTGCGGCCGCGCGGCTGAGGCTTACCGCGGTGGACGTGGAGGAGCTAGACCGAATTCCGGCAGCATGAACGACCGCTCGTCGTGCGTCGTCTTCGATTTGGACGGAACCCTGATCGATAGCGAGCAAATCTGGGAAGACGTGCGGCGGCAGTTCGTAATCACCAACGGCGGCCGATGGCACGACGGCGCGCAAGCGGCGATGATCGGCATGCGAACGCAAGAGTGGGCGCGCTATATCCACGACGACCTCGGCGTCGCTCTTGCGCCGGACGAAATTGCTAGGCAAGTCGTCGCGGCCGTAGTGATGCGGCTGCAAGAAGTCCCGGTTATGCCCGGCGCAAACGAGGCACTCGAGCGGCTAGCGCGCTCCTTTCGGCTGGGGCTCGCGACCTCTGCCGCGCTACTCGTTGCACAGAGCGTTCTTGACAAAACCGGCTGGAGAAGATTCTTTGCGGTCGTGGTTTCCGCCGACCAGGTCGCGCGCGGAAAGCCCGCGCCGGATGTCTATCTTCGCGCGGTCCAGCTGTTGCGCGCGGACCCTTCGCTGACCGCGGCAATCGAAGACTCGGCGAGCGGTATTTGCTCCGCGCACGCCGCGGGGCTCGCCGTAGTGGCCATTCCTAACCACGCTTTCCCGCCCGATGCGGGTTCGCTCGGGCTCGCTTCGCGGGTGATTTCGAAGCTTGATGAGCTGGACGCGGGCGTCGTTCGCGACGCGTTGCGCCGCCGCTCGGGGAGAACTTAGATGGGTTCTAGGCATGCGCACGAAAGTGCAAATGCGTTTGGCGCAAGTCGATGGAGGCATGACGATGTCGAAAATCCCCTGGGAATCGAACTACGAAACGGCGCTCGAGCGCGCGAGGTCGGAGCGGAAGTTCGTTTTCCTCGACGTCTTCAACCCTGGTTGAGGGGGATGCCAAGCGCTGGATACCGTGACGTATCCGCTAGCTCCCGTCGTCGACGCAATCCTCGCTCACGGCGTTCCGCTTCAAATCGACAACTCGAAAGCGGAAAACAATCAGTTCTTACATAGCATCCACCACATCTGGACGCCGGATATCCGAATCCTTTACC
>JBPYDW010000200.1:0-6673 GCA_051986335.1 Vulcanimicrobiaceae bacterium
GCGGCGGCCAGCCTTGCCCGGTATTGCGCAGATACAAGTAGGCAAAAATGAACGTCGAGAACAGCACCACGTCGCTTACCAGGAAGAGTAAGAATCCCTGGATGCGCAGCTCGCGCGTCTCGGCGTAGAGCTGATCGACCCCCTCGTGATCGCCCAGCGGAATACTTGCAGCTGCCACGACTAGCTCCTAATGCGCGCTGGCCATCGCCGGTACGTGCGGCGCGGGGCCCGGTGAATCGGTGAGTTCGTCCTCGAGTCCGGTGTACGGTAGCGGCTCGCCGAAGTCGTACGGCGCCGCAAACACGCTGGGAATGCGCTTGAAGTTGTAATAGTGCGGCGGCGAGGGAATCTGCCACTCGAGCGTGCGCGCACCCCATGGGTTCGGACCGGCCCTCTTGCCGCTGCGCAGCGAAATCAGGATGTTGATGAAGAATATCAGGATGCCCAACGTCATCACGAACGAGAAGGCCGACTCGACCTGATTGAGCGATTGGAACTGCGGATCGTAGACCGCGACGCGCCGCGGCATGCCCAACAGACCCTGGTAGTGCATCGGCAAGAACGTGCCGTTGAAGCCGATGAAGAACAGCCAGAAGTGCAGCTTACCCAGCGTTTCGTTCAGCATGCGGCCGCTCATCTTCGGGAACCAGTAGTAGAAGCCGCCGAACAGGCCCATCAACGAACCGCCGACCAGCACGTAGTGCAGGTGCGCTACGATGAAGTACGTGCCGTGCGCGTGCAAATCGAAGGGAACCGCCGCGAGGAAGATTCCGGTAATGCCGCCGATGGTAAACGTGATGATGAAGCCGATCGTGAAGAGCATCGCGGTCGTGAAATGGATCTTGCCGCCCCACAACGTTGCGATCCACGAGAAGATCTTGATTCCGGTCGGCACGGCGATGATCATGGTGAGGATCATGAACGGCAGTTGCAGATATGGCGCGAGCCCGGACGTGAACATGTGGTGCGCCCAGACCATGAAGCTGAGCAGCGTGATCGATACCGAGGAATACGCGATCATCCGGTAACCGAATATCGGCTTGCGCGCGAAGGTCGGGAAGATTTCGGAGATCATGCCGAACACCGGCAGGATCATGATGTACACCGCCGGGTGCGAGTAGAACCAGAACATGTGCTGCCACAGGACCGGCGACCCGCCCTTGGTCGGATCGTAGAAGGGGACGCCGAACTGGCGCTCGATGAACAGGGCGGCCAGCGCTCCGGCCAGCGCGGTCGTCGCGATCATCGATAGCGGTGCCGTGGCAAACTGTCCCCAGACGAACAGCGGCATGCGGGTAAAGGTCATGCCGGGGGACCGCATCTTGAGGATGGTGACCAAGAAGTTGATGCCGGTCAGCGTCGCCGAAATTCCGATCAAGAAGATCGCCGCGCACCACATCGACGTGCCCGCTTGGCCTTGCAGCGACATCGGCGGATACTCCGTCCAGCCGGCGGCCGGCGCACCCAGCAGAAACGATCCGAACAGCATCAAGCCGGCCGGCGGAAACATCCAGAACGAGGCCATGTTCAGCCACGGAAACGCGACGTCGCGGGCGCCGATCTGCAGCGGGAAGACAAAGTTGCCGAAACCGCCGGTCACCATCGGAATGATCACCAGCCACACCATCGCCGAACCGTGCACCGAGTAGACTTCGTTGTAGACGTCGGGCGTTACGAAGCCGCCGTTGGCGTTCATGAGCTGGATGCGAATGACTTCGGCGAGCATACCGGAGAGCACCAAGAAGACGAACGCGGTGATGATGTACTGTATGCCGATGATCTTGTGATCGATCGAAAAGACGTATCGCCGGATGAAGCCTTGCGGCTCCGGATGCACGTGGTCGGCGATTCCGCCGGTGTGTACCGCTTCTACTGCCATTGGTAACTCCAGGTCATTTCAAGCTGCCCAAGTAGGCAACCAGGTTCGCGATGTCCTTATCGCTGATGGCGTTCTGCGTCTCGTTCGGCATGTGGCCCATGTCGCCGGTGAACCCATTTTGCAAGATCTTCGCCACGTTTGCCGGCGTCGCCGGGTTGCCGTCGACGAGTTGGCGATGCGCCGGATCGTGCAGCACGTCTCGCAACCCCGGACCGACGATCCTTTGCGAGAACGGGCCGAGCGCGTGGCAGGCGGAGCACTTGGTGGCAAAGAGCTGCTTACCGGCGGCGGCATCGCCGCCCGCCAAGCTGATCGCGCCGCCTGAACCCGGTTGCGGCAACGCGTTGGAAACGTTCTTATTCTTCACTTGCCAGCCCGCGTACCATTTGTCGAACGCCGGGCGGCTTTCGATCACGACGACCTGTTTGTTCATGGTGCCGTGCTCGGTGCCGCAGAACTCGGTGCAGATGATCTTGTACGTACCGACGTAGCGAGGCGTGAATTCGATCGTATTGATCAGCCCGGGAACCATATCGGCTTTCAGCCGCATCGCCGGTACCCAGAATGAATGGATCACGTCGGTCGAGGTCACGTGCAGCGTGACCGGCACGCCGACCGGCATGTGCATCGCATCGGTAATTTCACCGTTGACTCCGGGATACCGGAACGTATAGTACCACTGATGGCCGATCGACTGGATCGTGATTCCGGTGGTCGGCGGTCGCGCGAGATAGATGCCGTACCAGATCTTCACGCTATAGATCGCCATTATCAGCACGAAGATCGACGGAATAACGGCCCACCACAGCTCGAGCACGTGATTGTCGTGTATTTGCACGCCGATCGCATCGGGCAGGTCGGACGCCCGCTGGCGAAACGCGATGGCGAAATAGAGTACGTAACCAGCTACGAAAACGAACAGCGCGGTACCGGACGCGGCCAAGAAACGGAAGAGCTCGTCGATTTGGTCGGCCTTGTCAACCGCCGCCGGCAGCACCGCCGTAATCGGGAACGTCACCCAGAAAAGGATTGAGACAAGGGCGATGACCGCCAGTACGAGCGTCACGAGCCAAAAGGTTCGATCTAAGCTGACCGTCGGTTCCCCGTGCTCCACCAAGGCATCGTCCCCGTCAAAGCGAGCGATTCATCCGAAGCCGTTCGGCCCCGGATCGCGCCGCGCGAAGCGACGCTCTCCGTTAGACTATAGAAGCGGAACCAGCGGCCCGCATCTACTTTAGCGGGTAGCTCTTAGGCAGGGCAGCAGCAAACTCCCCGACCAGCCAGCCGATGTCGGAAATCGCGGTTCCTACCACGACCGCGCCGGCGCCGGCCGCCATCGCCGCCGCCGCCATCGACGGCGTTCGGATGCCGCCTTCGCAGATCGTAAACGCCCCAGCACGCGAGAATGCACGGACGAGGTCGACAGCGGGCAAGGGCGTTGTCGCCGTCTCGGCGGTGTAGCCGCACATCGTGGTCGCCAGGATATCCGCTCCTGCCTCGAGCGCCGGCGCGGCATCCTCCGCCGCCGCACAATCCGCCATCGCCAGTGCGCCGCCGCGGTGGATCTCACCAACCATCTCGCGCGTGGAGGAAGCACCTGGTCGAGCGCGCCGCGTCGCGTCGAACGCTACGACGTCGCAACCGGCCTCCAAGACCGCGCGAACTTCCGACGGGGTCGGCGTGATGTACGGGTCGTAGCCGGCATACTCGCGCTTGATGATGCCGACGATCGGTATCTGCACCCGGCGCCGGGCCGCCACAAGGTTGGCGACACCTTGCATTCGCACCGCTACCGCGCCGGCGTCTTGTGCCGCCAATGCCATCGCCGACAACACCGCCGGATCGTCGAGCGGCGACCCGGGCTTGGCTTGCACCGAGACGATCAAACCGCCGCGCAACGCTTCGAGAACGCTCACAACGTCAGGCCCGCGGGCGAATCGAGGTTTCGTATTGGCAAACCCGCCTCCCGATAGGCCAGCAACAGCGCACCGGCCGCGGCTCCGTAACGCGAAGGCACGCGTTGCAGCTCCGGGCGCCCAACGAGCGCGGCGTCAATTGCATGCGAGTAGAGAGCAACGTTCGTCATGCCGCCGACGAACGCCACGCGGGATTCGTCCATTCGCAAGCGCGACGCGCACGCCGCTGCGTCGCCGACGAGCGCTGCGGCACCACCGTGCACGATCCCGCGGGCGGCAGCGTGGCCGTCACCCGCAAACTCGAGAACGCGTGGGGCGAACTCCGCAATTTGGGTGCGCGAAATCTCGGCGACGTAAAAGGCTCGCGCGATCGCATGGAGCGTGGGCTTGGAAAAAAAACGCCGTGCGTCCTCGGCCAGCCCGTCGCCGCGACCCGCATCTTCGTACGACATCGCAAACTTGAGCGCTTCGATCGCGATCCAAAAACCGCTGCCTTCGTCGCCGAAGAGATACCCCCAGCCGCCGACCGTGAGCGCATCTCCGTTCGCGGCTACGCCGTAGGTCGACGATCCGGTTCCGGCGATCACGATGATTCCGGGTTCGCCGCCGAGCGCTCCGGCGTGCGCAATCGGTGCGTCGTGCATCAGCACGAACTTCGCCGCGCCGAATGCCGGCATCGCACCGTAGACGCGACCCTCGTAGCCGCTAACGCCGGCGACGACGGCATCCAGGCGCGCATCGCGTGCCAGCTTCGCGTCGGCAAGTGCGGCAGTAACCGCACCTTCGAGCGCATCGCGGAGTTTCGTCGAGCGCGCGTCGGCGCCGACCTCGTCGGCCGGCCCGGCACGCCCGCTGCCCAGCACGTTGCCGCGTTCGTCGCCGATCAATGCCTGGGTGTGGGATTGACCGCCGTCGATCCCCGCGAACAATCGCATTATTGGGCGACGACGGCGCGAGCGAACGCGTCGGCTGCGGCTTCGCGCGCGGCATGCGGCGTAACGATCCGCTGCTCTCCCAGATGTTCGCGGTGATGGTAGATCTCGTGCGCGACCGCGGTTGCCACGAACTTCTCGCGCAGCTCTGCCGGTAAACGTGCGAGCACACGCACGTTCACGCGAATCGCGGGCACCGACGGATCGTATTCCGAGCGCAGCTCGGCCGCGCCCCAGTCACCTAAGTCGGCAAAGGCGACGCGGACGCCGTAGCGCCGTGCTAGATCGAACGCGGCATTCACGGTTGCAAGTCCACGCCGTCGGCCACCAGCGTCTCACGCAGCACCCGCACGTTCACATCGCCGGCGCGCACCCGCTGGGTCCGTGCCAGCGCCGCCGCAGTTCCCGCCGCTTGGCCCAGCGTCATGACCGTCGGCGTCAAGCGCGTCGATGCCAGTGCCTCATGCGTCGTCGAAATGCAGCGCCCGGCCACCAGCAGATGCTCGCGATTGGCCGGCACCAAGCAGCGATAGGGGATTTCATAAAACGAACCTTCCGGCAGACGCTGCGTCGTCGTGCCCTTGCCGCCCGGATTGTGGATGTCGATCGGATAGGCGCTGCGCGCGATCGCATCGTCGAAATGCCGGGCGTGCAGCACGTCGTCGGCTGTTAACGTGTAGCGACCGACGATGCGACGCGATTCGCGAATGCCGACTTGCGTGCCGGTCGCGGCCAAGCGCGCGTGCTCGAATCCGGGTACGCGTTCGCGAAAGAATTGCAGCAGCTGCATCACTTGTTTACGCGCCTCGACCTCGGCGCGGGTCAGATCGTCGGGGTCGAGCGGGTCGATGTTGGTAACGCGCGTCATGTTCACCGTCACCTCGTCGGGATACGGCGAGATGAAAAACGAGACGAGCTCGCGCGGAACGTCGACAACTCCGTCCGCACGTGCCTGCTCCCATAATTCGTAAAGTCCCGCAACCGCGGTCAGCGCTGGGGCGGTGCGTTCGTGCGCCTTGAGCGAAGTGCGCATCTGATCGGCATGCATGCGCACGTAGGTTGCCGTCTTACTGAGATCGACGTGGCTGAGACGAAACATCAGGCTTGCCGGCTGCACGCGGCCGCGCTCGTCGCCCTTTTGGGTCGGGACACCGGCCGACGCGGCGACGTACGCGTCGGCGGTCGCGTCGATGACGACGCGGGCGCGAAAGCTGCGTCCGCCGCCGACGGTCGCGACGCTCGCCCCCACCACGCGGTCGTCCTCGACGTGCGTAGCCAAGAACCACGCGTGCAACAAGAGCTCCACGCCGGCCTCATCCATCATCTCAAAAAGTAACGCTTTATGAATCTCAGGATCGAAGGGCGTGATCGTCGGCACATAATCTGACGAATCGGCGATGTGGCCGGGCGACGCCCCGCGGCGAATCAAACGCTCGACGATCTCTTGCGCGATCCCGCCCACGATGCGCTCGCTTCCCGAATGGAACGTCATCCACGGCCCAACCATCGCGGCGGTGGCGGTGCCGCCTAGGAAGCCGTACCGCTCGACGAGCAGCGTCTTCGCCCCGTGCCGAGAAGCGGCCAGTGCTGCCGCACATCCGGCATTGCCGCCGCCGATGACCAGCACGTCGTAAGCCCCCGCAGTACTCACCACGCAGGTCTACGCCCGTTATGACAAGTATTCCGCTGCCTTAATGCTGCAACAACGTGTAAAGCCGCTTGGGCGCCTCCTTGCCGATAGTCAAGAGTCGACCCATAGCCTAAAGAAGTCGCTCGGACCAATCTCGCTCATCGCGATGGGTATCGATGCCATTATCGGCACCGGTATTTTTGTTTTGACCGGTGTGGCGACGGCGAGATTCGCGGGTCCGTCGCTGACGGTCTCCTTCATTATATCCGGTGTCGTCAGCGCGTTTGCTGCGCTGTGCTATGCCGAGGTCGCGAGT
>JBPYDW010000201.1:0-2375 GCA_051986335.1 Vulcanimicrobiaceae bacterium
ATCTGGCCGGACGGCGGACTTCCAAAGTCAGCCGGCGGTGGCGCGCCTCCTTGGGCGACGCCGTTTCCATTGTTTCCTTGCGTCGCAGTCGACGGAGCCGCTACCGCGTTCAGCCCGCTGAGCGCTAAGATTAGCGCCGCGAGTGCCCCGGTGCTCACTCGGTTCATGGATACCTCCTTAGAGAACCTCGTAATCGAGAGATGGAGTATTGCGGAACATTGCCGATTGGTTCGTCACGCTGCTCAAGAGTTCATGCGGAAGGGTGCCCACCTGAGTTTACTGCCGCCCGCTAGCCCGCTATGACGGCGGGCGACAACCTCCATAACCAAGCTATGCCGGCGAGCGTTTCGCCGAGTGCCAGCCCGAAGGCGACCCGCGGGGCGAGGGCGCTCCCCGCCAGAGCGAAATGCGCAAGAACCAGCGTTGTGAGCGCGGGAGCGACGATCTGCGGCAGCACGATCGCGAGGTTCCAGACCCCCATCGCGGAGGCCATCGCTGCGGGCGGCAAGACCCGGCACGCGATCGCCCAGTCGGCGACCAGAAAGACGCCCCACCCGATGCCCGCAGTCAACGTCGCGACGACGGCGCCTGAAAAACCGTGGGTACCGATGAAGAGCGCCAAGGCCACGATGAAGACGGCGCCTCCGATCGTCGCAACAAGACGCTTGTCCCAGCGATCGCTGGGGCGTGCGGCTAAGGCCGCCCCGACTACCCCCACGAGCGTGAAAATGAATATCAGGATACCGGTCTGGCGTTTCGCATCTGCTAAGGCCGCTGCGCCGAGCACGCTCTGCACGTAGAACAACAGATACCCGAGCAGAGTGTAAAAACCGACGTAAACCAACGCCCGAGAAATGAATAAATCAACGAACGGTCTCGTTGGGCGCAAACCTTCTACCCGTTCCTCAACGTCGCGCAACGGCATTCGGCGCGCGTAGGCAGTCGTCGCCGCGCAAGTCAACAGCAAAATCCCGCCGAGCGTCCAGCCCAAAGCGCGCGCGTTCGCGATGAAGCTCGCGCAAAGCGCACCAACTGCGTTACCAGCCGATTGCATCGCCGCCATCCACGAAGAAGCGATGCCGACTCGCGTCCGATCGATGAAATCCGGAATGATTGCCTGATAGGGGCCGATTGCCACGTTCAACGCCGCTTGAAGCGCGACGAATGCGATCGTGAGGGCGAAAAACGTTCGCGCGTCATAGAAGAATACGAGCGCGGCCGTGCCGCCGATCGCTCCGGCAAGGTAGAACTCGATACGCCGGCTCCCACGTCGCCGGCGTGTGTCCGACCAAAGCCCTATTACGATCTGCGCGATCGCCGCCATTACCGCACCTGCCGTTGCGAGCCGGCCATATGCGATGACCGCGTTCGTTGCAGCCAGCTCGATCGTGCGCGCTTGCAACGAAATGCCCAAAAGCGCGCCCCAAACCGCCTGAATGCCGAGCCAAAAGAGCGCCAGCCGAAATGGATTAGCGGTGCGCGCTGGCATAACGGTACTCGACTATCGTGTCGACGTCGAACGCGAGTTCCGGCGCACACCCCCGAAGAGCCTGCGCCGGTACCTGAAGCACGTGCAGAGCCATCGTCTCGAGATCGGAAACGCGTAACCTTCCCGATAAGAAGCGTACCAATACCGCCGGTCCGACCAAGCTCGCCATTCGCCAGGGCTTCTTTCGCGCTTCGAAAAAACGCGTCGCGATTGCAGCGAGCTTTTCGCCCGCTCCCGCCGGAATCGAGAAGAGCCCGCCGTTAACGACGCGTTCGCCGGCCAGCTTGATTCCAAAGGGCGGCGCACCGGGGAACCGCGCGGAAAACTCGGCAAACTCCGCCAGCGCGACCGCCAGCGTACCTTGTCCGGCGCGGTCGACGAAATCCGTGACCGCTGCGGGGGTGACGTACGGCAAATCGCTCGTCGCATAAAGCAGACGCTCGTTATCGGGCCAGGCTCGCAGCGCTCGCAGAAGATTCTCGCTGCCCGAAGGTCCCTCGTCCACAAAGCGATCGACGGTGGAGCCGCACGCGCGTCTCACTTCATCGCCGCCTACAACCGCGATCTGAGTGACGCCTGCTCCGCGTAGCGCGTCCATCGCTTGCTGGAGCATGGTTACGCCACGAATGGATACTAAGGCCTTGACATCGGTACCGGCGGCGGCGGCAAACTCGCCGTCGATGCGGCCTCCTGCCGTTATCACCGCCTTCACAACAAAGAAGCTCTCATTTGGTGCAATCAGAAAGCTTCTTGCGTTGTGTTTACTTCTTTGCTAAGGCTTTTTTCTTGCCGGCGACGGTGCGCTTCGGACCCTTGCGCGTGCGCGCGTTGGTCTTGGTGCGCTGCCCGCGAACGGGTAACCCGCGCCGATGACGCAGTCCTCGGT
>JBPYDW010000202.1:0-2024 GCA_051986335.1 Vulcanimicrobiaceae bacterium
CGTCCAGACGAATTACTTCGCCGTTGATCATTTGATTTTCGACGATGTGACGGGCGAGCGCCGCATACTCCGCCGGCCTACCTAGGCGTGACGGAAAGGGCACTTGCTTGCCGAGCGACTCGCGCGCTGCGTCGGGCAAACCCGCTAACATCGGCGTGTCGAAGATGCCCGGCGCGATGCTTGCGACGCGTATTTGATGCTGGGCGAACTCGCGAGCGACCGGAAGCGTCAATCCCACGACGCCGCCCTTCGAGGCTGAGTAGGCCGCCTGACCGATCTGGCCGTCGTATGCAGCGACTGACGCCGTACAGACGATTACGCCGCGATCCTCTCCCGGCTCGCACGCTCGCTCGAGCATCTTGGCCGCAGCCAGCCGGATTACGTTGAACGTACCGATGAGGTTCACCGAAACCACTTTGGTGAAATGCTCTAACGGTAGCGGCCCTTGCCGCCCGATAACCCGCTCGGCGGTCGCAATGCCGGCGCAGTTGATCGCTCCGTGCAACGCGCCGAACTTCTCCGCAGCGGTATCAACCGCGCGTTGAACTTGCGCGCCGTCGGTAACGTCGGTGCGCGCGAAGACGACCGACGCACCCAACTCGCGTGCGAGCTCGGCGCCGCGCTCGCTTACGTCGCAAATGACGACGTTTGCGCCGTTTCGCGAGAATTCAGCAACGCACGCCGCACCGAGCCCCGAGCTGCCGCCGCTAACCAAAAACGTTCGTCCATCTAACTGCATGGCGCGGTGCTACATCTTCGCGACGGCGATATCCTGGAGGGCACCTGACCGCGGCACAACCCCCGGCAGCAGGATTGGGTTAGCTACAAATGTGGAGGGGCGACATGGACATCGCATTCTTAATCGTCCGATTGATTCTAGGACTCGGTCTAGCGGCACATGGGGTCCAAAAGCTGTTCGGCTGGTTCGGCGGCGGAGGTCTTGCCGGAACCGGCAGAAGCTTCGAGAGCCTAGGATTTCGCCCCGGTGAGGCGTTTGCGCTGATGGGCGGACTCGGCGAGACCGTCGGCGGTCTCCTTACTGCGCTAGGGTTAGGCGGGGCACTCGGACCAGTGATCATTGTGCTCGTGATGCTCGTCGCCATCGGATCCGTGCACTATAATAAGGGCTTCTTCATCACAAGCGGCGGGTGGGAACTGAACGCGGCTTACATCGCTGCGGCGTTGGCAGTTGCCTTCGGCAGAAACGGTTCGTATTCGCTCGACAACGCGCTAAGACTGAACTTCCTCACCGACCCCGTACAGACTTGGTACGCGTTGGCCGCGGCGGTAATCGCCGCAGGACTCAACCTCGTCGTGCGGAGGAGGACCACGTGACGATAGCGTTCTACGGCGCCGGCCGGCTCGGCTCCGGAATGATTCGCGCGATGTTGCGGCGCGGGAACGCGGTGCACGTGTGGAGCCGCACGCCCGAAAAAGCTACTGCGCTGGAAGAATACGGAGCGCACGCCTTTGACGATCCGCAAGAAGCCGCACGCGGCGCCGGCCTCATTCACCTATGTCTGAATGACGACGCGAGCGTCGATGCTGTGATCGACGCGGCGCTCCCAGGAATCGCGAAAGAAAGCCCGATCGTCGATCACACAACCGTGCTGCCGCAACGCGTGACCGAGCGCACGCAGCGGCTCGTCCAAGCGGGATATGCGTTTCTTCACGCGCCGGTCTTTATGGGTCCGCCCATGGCGCTCGAGGCCACCGGCGTCATGCTCGCCTCCGGTGACGCGGCGCTCTTCGATCGCGTGCGAGAAGCGCTCGAAGCGATGTGCAGCGAGCTTCGCTACCTTGGGCCACGTCCGGAGGAAGCCGCGATATTCAAACTGTTGGGCAACGCGATGATTCTGACGATCGTCGGCGGCCTCAACGATCTATTGCGCATTGCCGAGGAACAAGGCCTCACGCGCGCACAAGCGTATGAGTTATTCAGTTTCTACGATCCTGCGGGGCAGATCAAAGGGCGTGGAAAGCGCATGGTTGCCGGCGAGTACGCGCCGATGTGGACGATCGAT
>JBPYDW010000203.1:0-5732 GCA_051986335.1 Vulcanimicrobiaceae bacterium
GATCCCATGTCAACCGCGCTGCCGACGCACGTCCACACTTGACGAGTCGTGCGCGTAAGCCCTCGTCGGTGAGCAAATCTTCTATTCGGGCGCGCAGCGCGCTCGCGTCGCCGGTCGGAAACGAGAGCGCGTCCGCGCGCAGGACGGTCGGAAGCGAAGCGGCGCTTGCAATCACAGGACAACCGGCAGCCATGGCCTCGAGCAACGGCAATCCGAAGCCTTCACGCATCGACGGATGCACCAATGCCCGGGCGCCCGCGTAGCGCTGCGCCAATTCGTGCTGGGAGACGTCGCCGAGCGCTACGATGCGCCGGGCGTCGCTCGAGAGGCGCTGCAACTGACCGCCGAAATCGTCCGGCCCCGTCAAATAGAGATCCACAGCCAGGCGATCCGGCAGCATCGCCCAGGCAGCAAAGAGCGTCGGCAGATCCTTATGCCGGCGGTGATTACCGACGTACATAACGTACGGTCGCGGCGTTTGCAGCGGGGCGACCCCGTCGGAGAAGACCGGGCTGACGCCCAACGGAATTGCACGGACCTTGGCGGGATCGACGCCGAGGAAGCGCTGCAGCTCTTCGATCGTAGCGGGATCGTCGGTGATCACGCGGGCCGCTCGCGCGCACGCGCGCCGCACCACGGTCCGATAGTACGGTCCCACTTTCGACTTGTAGAATTGGGGAAAGCGCAGGTGAATCAGGTCGTGCACGGTGAGCACGAACGGCTGCGGCGCAAGATAGGGCAGGTAGTGGGCGAGATAGTGCGTTAGCGCGGCACCGGAGCGGCGGATTTCGCCCGGCAGCCGCACTTGTTCCGCCCAGCTAAAGTTGGTGCCGCTACCGACGCGAACGAACTCAAACTCGGGCGCCACGACGGGAAGACGCGCCAGCAACTCGCGCGCGTACGTCTTCATCCCGACCGACATCTGCCGCGTAAGCCGCCCATCGAGCGCAATCCGCGTCAACGCCGCGCCAGTGCCTTCCAGCGAACGGCCGCGGGATACTTGGCCGACCACCAGGCCGCATAGATGCCGCGCTTCCCGTCGAAGAGGGCGCCCTTGGCGAAGAGCATCCACAGCAATCGCCCAAACGTTCGCGGGACCTCGATCAACCAATCGAGTACCGAAGCGCGCAGACCGGCGGCTTCGAGCGAGGTGTAACGATCGTACCGGTTGCGATATGCAGCCCGGTCATCGTATGAAAAATGCAGCAGGGTGCCAGGCAGATCGCGCACGATCCCATCGACGACGTAGCGCTCGTGCAACTGTGCCGAGCCGCCCACCGCCGGATGTGCCTCCACGCGCACCTTCGCTACTTCGAACGCGCGCAGCAGCCGTTCGCCGCGCCACATGCGCAGCGCGCGACCGCAAAAATACGTGTCGCGCGCTACCGTATAACCTGCGGCGTCGCCGGCAGCCTCGAGCAGCGCGCTGCGCAGACGATCGTCGAGGGCTTCGTCGGCGTCGAGCGCCAACGCCCACGGCGTTTTCACTTGCTCCAATGCGAAGCGGCGCGCGGCCACGAATCCCTCCCAGTCGCGCGTCACGACGGTGGCGCCCCGCGCCAACGCGAATTCGCGCGTGCGATCGCACGAGTTCGCGTCGATCACCAGAACCGGCATCTCGCGCGGCAGCGAGGCCAGGGCGCGCGGAAGATTACGTTCTTCGTCGCGGGTAAGGATGACGGCAGTTATCTGGTCCGGGCTCAGGTTAAAGGAACCACGCCTTGCGGCGCGGCTTCGCGCGCGGCAGCGCCGGCGCCGTTGCTACCGTGCTCGGCACGATGCAAGGCCGCACCGACGAAATCGCGATACAGCGGCGACGGCCGGTTCGGACGCGACTTGAACTCCGGGTGCGCCTGCGTCCCGACGAACCACGGATGCACGTGGCGGGGAAGCTCGATCACCTCGACCAGGCGCGTTCGGCCGATCGAATGATGGCCTGAGAAACGCATCCCGTGCCGCTCGAATATCTCGCGATACGCATTGTTGAATTCGTAGCGATGCCGATGGCGTTCGCTGATCTCCAACTCGCCGTAGGCCTGCGCGGCAAGGGTATCTTCTTCCAGCGTGCACTCGTACGCGCCCAGCCGCATGGTTCCGCCGTAGATCTCGAGGTTACGCTGATCGGGCATGAAGTCGATGACCGGGTCGGGAGTCGTCTCGTCCACTTCGGTGGACATCGCCTCCGGAAGATTCCCGACGTTGCGCGCAAACTCGACGCAGGCGAGCTGCATGCCAAAACAAATGCCCAGGAACGGGACCTTGTTCTCGCGTGCATATTGAATGGCAAGCAATTTGCCTTTCACGCCACGCGCACCGAACCCAGGCGCTACCAGCAGACCGTGCGCACCGGCAAGCACGCCCAGCCCCTCGGTCTCTACTAACTCGGAGTCGATTCGTTTTATCTCGACGGTTGCGTCGTGATGGATGCCGGCGTGATGCAACGCCTCGTTGATCGAGATATACGCATCTTTCAACTCGACGTATTTTCCGACCAGCGCGATGGTCACGCGCCGCTGAGGATGCAAGATCCGGTCGACGATCGCCGCCCACTCGTCGAGTTGGGGAGCGGAAGCAGTCAACTTGAGCTTGCGCACCGCGGCATCGGCCAAGCCTTCGGCCTCGAGGTTTAGCGGCACCTGATAGATCGTGGCCGCATCGCTGTTCTGCACCACCGCGCTGACCGGGACGTCGCAAAACAGGGCGATCTTCTCCTTCAGCTCGGCCGACATCGGGACCGACGATTGGGTGCGGCAGACGATCGCGTCGGGGGTGATCCCGATTCCGCGCAGCTCGCGCACCGAGTGCTGCGTCGGCTTGGTCTTCAGCTCGTCGGCAGCGCCCAAGTGCGGCATCAGCGTCAGGTGGCAAAACATCACGTTCTCGTCGCCGATTTCGTAACGCATCTGACGAATCGCCTCGAGGAACGGCAACGACTCGATATCGCCGACCGTACCGCCGACTTCGACGATGCAGACGTCGGCATGACTGGCTTCGGCGACCCGCTTGATGTGCGCCTTGATCTCGTTGGTGATGTGCGGAATGACTTGAACGGTCGCGCCTAAATAATCGCCGCGGCGTTCCTTCTCGATGACGGAGTTATAGATTTGGCCGGTCGTAACGTTATTCGCGCGAGCGAGATTCTCGTCGACGAAACGCTCGTAGTGTCCGAGGTCGAGATCGGTTTCGGCACCGTCTTCGGTTACGAAAACTTCCCCGTGCTGATACGGGTTCATCGTTCCGGCGTCGACGTTGATGTACGGATCGAGTTTCTGAATCGAAACGCTGATCCCGCGTGCCCGCAGCAACCGCCCGAGCGAAGCCGCAGTGATACCTTTACCGAGCGAACTCACGACGCCCCCGGTAAAGAAAATGTACTTCGCCATCTCGGGATGTTACTATTCCGGGCGTCCGGTGCCGGGGCCTGTTAGGTTGCTCGTATGACTTAGGTCCGAACGCGAACGTAGCGCGCGCGACCGCCGTAATCGTTGCGCACGCTCACGTCCGCCAGGGGAAACGCGTCGTTGACCAGGACGTGCAGCGCATCCATCACCGGAGGCGCCGCTTCGAGCAGCAGCAGGCCACCGGGTCCGAGCAAGCGCGGAGCACCTTGTAGGAAGCGGCGGTAGTACGTCAGGCCGTCGCTACCGCCATCCACGGCCTCACGCGGCTCGAAGCCCACCGGGTCGGGCCGCGACGGTACGTCCGCCGACGGGATGTACGGCAAATTGGCAACGACGACGTTGAAGTGACGACCGCTAACCGGCGACGCCAGATCGCCCACCGCGAAGTTGCAGCGCGACTGCACGTCCAATCGCTGCGCGTTGATCGTCGCAACCCCCACTGCATCGGAGGAGATATCGGTTCCGTCAACGCGCGCAGCCGCAACCTCGCACGCGATCGAGCAAGCTATCGCGCCGCTACCGACGCCGACGTCAACGATCGAATGCGCCGCCGGATGCGCGCGCAGGAACTCGACGGCCTCGTCAACCAGATGTTCGCTCTCCGGACGCGGAATGAGGACGTGCTCGTTCACGACAAACTCGCGGCCGTAAAACCACGCCGTGCCGGTGATATACGCTAGCGGATACCCCGTCTCGCGGCGCTCGCAAAGCCGCTCGTAGTCGGCGACTTGTTTGGCCGTCAGCGCCGCGTCATCGTGCGCGGCAAGCCACTCGCGATCGCGACCGAGGACGAACGCCAGCAGCAGGTTGGCATCGGTGCGCGCTTCGTCGCTGACCGGCTCGAGCGCGGCGGTGGCGCTGCCGATGACTTCCGCGACGCTCGCCACAGTTAACCGGCCTTCGCCGTCTCTCCGGCCATCAAGCGCGCCCGCTCGTCCTTGAGCAACTCCTGGATGATAGTATCGATCCCACCGTCCATGATGCCGCGGATGTTGCCGAAGCTCTGATTGATGCGGTGATCCGTGACGCGGTCCTGCGGGAAGTTGTAGGTGCGAATCTTCTCCGACCGGTCGCCGGTGCCGACCTGGCTGCGCCGCAGCGAGCCAACGGCTTCTTCTTGCTCGCGCACTTTGCGTTCGTGCAGCATCGAGCGCAGCATCTGCATCGCGCGTTCGCGGTTCTGCGTCTGCGAACGCTCCTGCTGCGAGGCAACGACGATGCCGGTCGGCACGTGGGTGATGCGGATCGCCGATTCCGTCTTGTTGACGTACTGGCCGCCGGCGCCGCTGGCCTTATAGGTGTCGACTTGAAGATCCGCCGGGCGAATGTCGATCTCCACGTCGTCGTCGGCCTCCGGAAGCACCGCTACGGTCGCCGTACTGGTGTGAATGCGCCCCTGCGCTTCGGTCGCCGGCACGCGTTGCACGCGATGAACCCCCGACTCATGCTTGAAGCGCCGATACGGCGCGTCACCTCTGACGCCGAACACGATCTCCTTATACCCGCCCGCATCGCTTTCCGATTGCGAGATCAGCTCGACTTTCATCCGCGAGTTCTCGGCATTGCGCATGTACATGCGCGCCAGATCTCCGGCAAAAATCGCCGCCTCGTCGCCGCCGGCGCCGGCGCGGATCTCGATAAAAACGTCTTTTTCATCGTCGGGATCCTTGGGAACCAGCGACGCCTGCAGGTTCGTCTCGAGTTCGGCCCGGCGCGCCCGCAGCGCCCGCCCTTCTTCTTCGGCCAGTTCGCGCATCTCCGGATCGTCGGCCGTCTGCGTGACCAGCTCGTCATTGGCTGCGAGCTCGCGCACCACGTTCTGGTAGGCGCGATAGGTGCGCACCGTCTCCTCTAGGGCAGCACGCTCTTTCACCAGCGACGTATAGCGTGCCTGATCGAAGCTTCCCGCGGGATTTGCGAGCTGGGCATCGATTTCGTCGAAGCGCCGGGCGATCGTTTCGAGCTTTTCGTTCAACATAGAAAAAGACGAGCCATCACAGCTCGTCTCTTCGCAGATTTTGCGGCGTTACGCTTCCGCGGCGGCCTTTTTCGAATCTCGGGCAGCCTGGCGCGCTGCGGCCTCTTCCTTCTTCTTGGCTGCCGCCGCCGCGCGCTGATTGAACTTGTCGACACGCCCGGCCGTATCGATCAGCTTCTGCTGACCGGTAAACAGCGGGTGGCAGGCGGCGCAAATTTCAACCGCGATCTCCTTCATCGTGGAGCCGGTCGTGAACGTGCTGCCGCAGGCGCAGTGAACCCGGGCTTCGGGGTACCAGGTCGGGTGGATCTTCTCTTTCACAGCGTGTCTAGTATAGCAGCCGTGGCAAGAGG
>JBPYDW010000204.1:0-5424 GCA_051986335.1 Vulcanimicrobiaceae bacterium
CCGTGGGATACGTGATAGCGCCATAGACGCCCCAGTCGGCGTTTGAATTGTAACCGAGTTCGTACTTCGTAGCGAGGCTGATGTCGCTCGTGCCCGTCACGGTTGGCTGGCCGACCGAGGACGTTTCGTAGCTCGGAAAGCCGAATTCGAAATCGAGGTGAGGATCGGCCGTTCCGATACGCAGAATCGACTGTGTATAGTTCGCGTTACTGCCGCCGCCCTCGCCGCTGGTCGTCGTGTTGGTGTAGCCGTTTTCGACGAGGAAGTGCCCGGTACGAACGGTGCAGACGCCCGTCGTAACCGTCGGACGGTTGACGATCGACAGAAGCGAGCCGCAGGGATCGCTTGGGGGACTCGGCTGAGGCGAACTCGCGGGCGCAGGTGAAGGCGAAGTCGTCGGCGCCGGTGACGACTGACCCAAAGCGGTACCGGACATCCCGCTGAGTCCGCAAGCCAGTGCGGCTCCGGCAAGGAGCGCGGAACGGATCATAGCGCCGCCATTATATAACTTGGTACGAAAATCCAGCAGCCGTCACTCGGATGATCCACTCGGCTCATTCACTCGGATCATCGAATTAGAACATAAACGAGGCGCCTGCGCCGGTGTAATGGTCCTGCTGACCCTGGAGCAGCGTCGGAGTAAAACCATACTCGACGTCGAGCTGCACGTGCGGCCCGAAATCGCGCACGTAGCCGAAATCGAGCAAGCTTTTAGCTCCAAGGCCAACGCCGGCTTGGCTGAAGAAAACATACTCGCCGAAAAATTGCGACGGGCCCGGCAGCCCCGCGGTGACTACGAAGCTTGGTATTGCGGCGAAATAAGACTGCGCGGCGCCGCTCGCGTTGAGTCCGGAAAGTGCGTTTAAACTGACGGTTCCGGACACGCCGACGACCGAGTTGACCGTATAGCTCCAGTTGAACTCGCCTGTATACTCGGCGTTACCGGCCGAAAAACCATGCGTGCCGGTGGGATACGTGATGCTGGCACCAGCCCCGTAGAGCCATCGTTCGCCATAACCTAGCTCGGCTTTTGCGCCGACGCCCACATCGCTCCACCCGGTCTGGATTGTGCCTCCGACCGATGAGCGGTTGAAGCTTGGGGGCGTGAGATCGAGCTCAAAGTGCGGATTAGCCGTCGGGACGTGCAGCAGTGATTGAGGATATGTCGCCGTTACGCCACCCCCCGGTCCGGTCGTCACGGTATTCGCGTACCCGTTCTCCAGAAGCAGCTGCCCGTTTCGGACGGTGCAGACCGAGGTTGCCACTGTAGGGCGGGTAACGATCGATAGGATCGATCCGCACGGATCAGTCGACGGCGTCGCAGGAGCCGATGGAGCAGGGCTCGGAGAGAGCGCTAGTGCAGCGGCGATCAAGAGCGGCGTCATGCAGGTTGCAAATTATAGGTGGTTCATCCGTCGAATGCCAGCCGCCGTACGGCAAATCCGCGTGGATCGTCCGAACGGATCATCCGTTCGACGGCTGGCGACGCGCGCCACACGGCGTATCCTTAGAGGCGATATGCTACTCGAAGTAGGGATCGTGCTGCTCACGATCGTCTGTTTTGTCGTCTTAGATCTCTACGTGCTGGGGTGCGAGAAGGTATAGGCCGTGGGATTCGATGACGTGCTCGGCCTCGTGCTTACCATCGCTGGGCTGGCCTATCTCGTTTTTGCGATGTTGCGGCCGGAGAAATTTTAGATGACCGCGGTCGGATGGCTGCAAGCCATAATTTTCTTTCTGATCGTTCTTGCTTTGACGAAACCGTTGGGCTCGTACATGGCGCGCGTCTTCGAGGGCGGGCGCACCTGGCTGAGCCCCGTGCTAGTGCCGGTAGAGAAGCTCATCTACCGGATCTGCGGCGTACACGAAGATGAAGAGATGACGTGGTATGCCTATGCGCTCTCCATGCTCGCCTTCTCGTTGATCGGCCTGGCATATCTTTACATCCTGCTGCGGACGCAGAAATGGCTGCCGTTCAATCCGCAGCACATCGATAACATGACGCCCGATCTCGCTTGGAATACTGCAGTCAGTTTTACGACGAACACGAACTGGCAGTTTTACTCTGGCGAGACGGCGATGAGCTACCTCTCGCAGATGGCGGGACTAGCTTGGCATAACTTCGTTTCGGCTGCCGTCGGCATCGCGATCGCCGTAGCAGTCGTGCGCGGCCTGGTACGCACGAACGTGAAGACGCTTGGGAACTTTTGGGTCGACCTCACTCGCTGCTCGCTCTACGTGCTGCTGCCGATTGCGATCGTTATCGGACTCTTTCTCGTTTCTCAAGGCATGCCGCAGAACTTCCATGCGTATCAAAGCGTCAAGTCGATCGAAGGCTTCGCGCAGACGATTACCGGCGGCCCAATGGCCTCGCAGGAAGTCATCAAGGAGCTCGGCACTAATGGGGGCGGCTTCGTCAACGCGAACTCGGCGTCGCCGAACGAGAATCCAACGGCGTTGAGCAATCTCATTGAGATGCTGCTCATCTTTTGTCTCGGTGCGGGTCTGACGTACATGTACGGCAAGATGGTTAAAGACACGCGTCAGGGGTGGGCGATCTTTACCGCGATGGCGATTTTGTTTTTCGCCTGCTTTGCAGTCGCCTACTGGTCCGAAGCCGCCGGCAACCCGATCGTTCATGCGCTGGGCGTGAACGGCGGCAACATGGAGGGCAAAGAGTGCCGCTTCGGCGTTCCGGCGTCAGCGCTCTTTGCTACCGTCACCACCGACACATCGTGCGGCGCGGTAAACTCGATGCACGACTCCTTTACGGCGCTCGGCGGACTCATACCGCTCGTCGATATGCAGCTCGGAGAGATCGTGTTCGGCGGCGTCGGCAGCGGCCTCTACGGCATGATCGTCTTCGTCGTCTTGACGGTTTTTATCGCCGGTCTGATGGTGGGACGCACGCCGGAGTATCTCGGCAAGAAGGTCGAGCGGCGCGAGGTGCAGTTTGCGATTCTGGCCGCGCTCGTGACTCCGGTCCTATGCTTGGTGCCGACGGCCATCGCGGCAGTGCTTCCAGCCGGTTTGGCTACGCTCAATAACGGTGGTCCGCACGGTTTTTCGGAGATTCTTTACGCCTTCACGTCGACCAATGCCAACAACGGCTCGGCCTTTGCCGGTTTGGGACCGAACCTCTTTTACAACCTCTTGACCGGCGTAAATATGATGTTCGGCCGGTTTGCCGTTGCGGTGCCGGCGCTCGCGTTGGCGGGAGCCTTCGCCGGAAAGAAATCGGTTCCGGAGAGCTCGGGCACGTTCACGACGCATTCCGGCATCTTCGTCGCATTGCTCATCGGCGTGATCGTGATCGTCGGCGCGCTCACGTTCTTGCCGGCCGACTCGCTCGGGCCGATCGTCGAGCACCTTCTCATGCTGCAAGGAAAGACGTTCTGATGCTCAGCCAACGCCGTTTGGAACGCCGTCCTAAGGCGCGCTCGCTCTTCGACCGAGCGATTCTGACCCGAGCCGTTTGGGACTCGTTCAGAAAGCTCGATCCCCGCTGGCAGGCTCGCAACCCCGTGATGTTCGTGGTCGAAGTGGGTGCTGCGGCAACCACGATTTTCTTCGCGCGTGACATTCTGCGACACAGCGGATCGCCTGGGTTTGACTTTGCGATCGCTGCGTGGCTCTGGTTTACGGTTCTCTTCGCGAACTTTGCCGAAGCGGTTGCCGAGGGGCGCGGCAAAGCCCAAGCTGAGGCCCTACGGCGGACGAAGTCCGATACGTTCGCGCGACTGCTGCGCGACGACGGAACAGAAGAGCGCGTCGCGAGTACGAGCTTGCGCAAGGGCGACCGTTACGTGGTCGAGGCCAATGAAATCGTACCGGCTGACGGCGATGTGCTGGAAGGCGCGGCAACCATCGACGAATCGGCGATCACCGGTGAATCGGCGCCCGTCATCCGTGAATCGGGCGGCGACCGCAGCGCAGTGACCGGCGGTACGCGCGTGCTTTCCGACCGCATCGTCGTTCGCGTGACCGCGAATCCGGGTGAAAGCTTCCTCGACCGGATGATTCGCTTGGTAGAGGGCGCGCAGCGGCAAAAGACTCCCAATGAGATCGCGCTTTCCATACTGCTTGCCGGGCTCACGATAATTTTCCTCATCGCGGTGGCGACGCTTGCGCCGTTCTCGCTCTATGCCGGTACGCACCAAAGCGTCACGGTTCTCATCGCGCTGCTCGTCTGTCTAATTCCGACAACAATCGGCGGGCTGCTTTCGGCGATCGGCATTGCGGGCATGGACCGCGTCATGCAGCGCAACGTCCTAGCGATGAGCGGGCGCGCTGTCGAGGCGGCCGGCGACGTCGACACGCTGCTGCTCGACAAAACAGGTACGATTACGCTGGGCAACCGTCAGGCGGTCGAGATCATCAATGCCGACGGCATCGACACTCGCGATGCGGCTCGCATCGCCTATCTTTCATCGCTCGCGGACGAAACGCCCGAGGGCCGCTCGATCGTCGCTCTCGCACAGCAGCTAGGCTCGCGCAACGGTGAAGCGCCCGCCGGGTCCGTCTTCGTTCCGTTCAGCGCGTATACGCGCATGAGCGGGCTCGATCTCACCGACGGCACCAAGATCCGTAAGGGCGCACCCGATTCGGTGCTGGCCTGGATCCGCGATGCGGGGGGAACCCCATCGGACGCTCTCACGCCCGTCATCGAACGAATCGCGCGTAGCGGCGGAACGCCGCTGTTGCTCGCGCGCAATACGCTGGTAGTCGGCGTGATCTATCTCAAAGACATTCTAAAGCCGAATATGACCGAGCGCTTCAATCGGCTGCGCGCGATGGGAATTCGCACGGTGATGATCACCGGCGATAATCCGCTTACCGCGGCAACGATTGCGAAGGAAGCCGGCGTCGACGATTTCCTTGCCGAGGCTACACCCGAAACCAAGATGGAACTGATCAAGCGCGAGCAAACCTCGGGGCGGCTCGTCGCCATGACGGGCGACGGTACCAACGACGCGCCGGCTCTGGCTCAATCCGACGTCGGCGTCGCGATGAACTCCGGGACGCAAGCCGCCAAAGAAGCCGCCAACATGGTCGACCTCGATTCGGACCCGACCAAGCTGATCGAAATCGTCGAGATCGGCAAGCAGCTGCTGATGACGCGGGGCGCGTTAACGACGTTTTCAATTGCCAACGATGTCGCGAAGTATTTTGCGATTCTGCCGGCCATGTTCGCGATCGCTTATCCGGCGATGGCCGTACTCAACATCATGCGCCTAACGACCCCACAAAGCGCGATTCTCTCGGCGGTAATCTTTAATGCGCTGATCATCGTGGCACTGATTCCGCTGGCACTGCGTGGAGTCCGGTACGAGCCGAAAGGCGCTAATCGCGTGCTCTTCGAGAACGTCATGATCTACGGCGTCGGCGGCATCATCGTTCCTTTTATTGGGATCAAACTGATCG
>JBPYDW010000205.1:0-4462 GCA_051986335.1 Vulcanimicrobiaceae bacterium
TTTTGGTTGCGCGATCTGCACCATCGCGTCGACCACTTCGTCGACAGCGTGTTCTTTCGGCGCAAGCATCGTGCCGAGCAACACCTGCTGCATCTCGCTAGGGCGTTACCGTACGCAACCACGCACTCGACGCTCAATCAGGGTCTGGTGGACGAGCCGTTTGCCGCGCTGCGGCTGGCTTCGGCAGCATTCTTTGAAAAACGGGAGGCCGAATTTCGCCGCGTCCACGCATGTGGCTCGTCCGAGCAAATGCCATCCGCACTGGACGGCAGCGACGTTGCGCTGCTTGACTTGAAAACCGATGCGGATGCCAGCGTCATCAACGAACCGTTTTGGGCGAAGCACGGGCTTACGGCGACGGCCGCTCGACCCGATGTAGCCCTGCCGATCACCGTTCGTGGCGAGCTCGTCGCAATCGCGCTCTACGGAGCGCACAAGCGCGGCGAACACCTCGACGACGACGAGCTGCGTACGCTGGCAGAGCTTGCGGCAGAAGCGGCAATTGGATACGCGCATCTCCAAGCGAGCAGCTTGCGTCGGGCATCGGAGTCTGCGCGGCGTGAGGCCGAAGTTGCTATGATGCAAACGGAGCTGCTTCGGCGCGAAAACAGCGTCCTGCGGCAGGCGCCGCTCGGCAATCCATCGTGATCGGATCGCTGAACCGATGACCCTCCTACGATTTGGCGTCATTCTAGCGATCGTGCTCCTGGATCTCAGCTTTGCAGTACCCGACGTCGTTCGCCCATTCTGGCCGCTGGGCGATCTTGGCTTGAGTACCGTAACCGACGTTGTTTCCAGCGTCGTTGCGAATCAGCCGGCGGCGCGCGCCGGCATCCGGCCCGGGGATTCGCTCGTTTTCCCATCCGCCGCCGAGCGCTTTCGCTTTTACGACCCGAGCAGTGTATCGTTTCCTCTGCCCCACCCCGGCGATACGGTCGCTCTGGCGGTCATTCGCGGCGGACAGCGTCGCGAGGTCACGCTTGTTGCCGACCGCTTTACCCAAACCCAAGCGTGGCTGGCGCCGCTTCGCGTCGTTATCGAGATTCTTTGGATCGCGTTGGCGGCGTTGCTCGTCTGGCAAAGACCAAGCGTCCTCACTTGGTCGTTCTTCTTATTTGCGCCGTTCAAGAAAGTGGCACCGATCGCGCTGGCGCCGCTAATATTTCCGCTTCCGCTGGTGGTCGCGCATCACATCGCGTTTGAGCTCTTCGGGGCGTTCGCACAATCCGCGGCAATCGTCTTTATTTTGGCGTTAGGACGGCCCCCGCTTCCACGCTGGCACACGACTGCCGCTCTGATACTGGCACCACTCTTTTTGCTTCTGAATCTTCCGGCTACAATCTCGAACCTCTCGTGGTATCTCGCGGCGATCCCACATTCGGTGTTCGATTTCAGCAATGCGCCGGCGTACGGCGTCACGTCGGCACTGTGGTCGGTTGTGGCGCTGGTTCTGCTGGTCGCGATATATGCCGAGAACCGGGGCAAGGCACGGCAACGAATCGTTTGGGTCCTCGTTGGGTTTGCTTTTTATGCCGTGGCGCACGCCGCGGTAGGAATACTTCCGCCGAGCACGCCGCTGGGAATCTTCGCCCTGCTTTGGACGGCGTACGGTATTTTGCCGCTCTGCGTCGCGTACGCGATCCTCAAGCACCGCCTCATCGACGTGAGCTTCTTCGTTAGCCGCGGCCTCGCGTACGCCATTATCTCGGCATGCTTGATTGCCGGATTTGCCCTGATCGATTGGATCTTTTCCGCTCAACTGAGCAATCGCCGCCTCGGCACGCTGGCGGAGATCGTCTTGGCCATCGCCTTCGGCTTGTGGTTCAATCAAGTTCAATCGCGCGTCGACCGTTCGGTGGAGCGGGCACTGTTTGCGCGCAAGCATCGTGCCGAACAACACTTGCGGCATTTAAGTTGGGGCGCTTCCCATGCGCCGTCGGAACTGGTGATCCAACGGAACCTGGTGGACGAACCCACTATGGCGCTGGGCCTCTCCTCGGCCGCGCTTTTCGAGCATCGGGGGGACGAGTTTACGCGAGTACTCGCTCGTAACTGGGGCGACGAAACGGCGCGTCGTTTGCGAAACGACGATCTCTTGGCATTGCGATCGAAGAGCGATCGCAGTGCCTACGTTCTCGACGATCTACTATCGAGAGACCACGCTTTTCCGCAGGGCGCCGCCAGACCGGATGTGGTATTGCCCATCTTCGTTCGAGACGAACTCGTAGCCCTCGCGCTCTACGGCGGCCACGAGCACGGCGAACATCTCGACGGCGACGAGATTCGCGCGCTCGGTGGACTCGCGGCCGGTGCATCGACCGCATACGCGCAGCTGGAGGCGAGCCGATTGCAAATGCAACTCGAACTGGCGCAGGGAGAAATCCATCTAGCGACGACGGAGGCCGAGACGCTGCGCGACGAAAATCGACGACTCCGCACGAGCATCGGCTTGCAACCCACGTAAGCAACGAGGCGGTCTATCGTCTTAGTTACGAGAGAGTTTCAAGTTTGCCACTCGCTAGCTTGCCGTGCTAACATTACGGCGTCGTCCAGCAGCCATGCTGTTTGTTTGAAGATAGGCACTTATGAACTTGACGAAATGCATTGTATCCTTTGCCGGCATGATGTTGGCACTCGGCGTCACGATGACCGCGGCGCGCGCACAGGCGGCGCCTCCACCAGAAGCCACGACTGCACAAGCGGCCACGCCCGCACCCGTAGCCACGCTCGCACCAACGGGCACGCAGACTCCATCACCGATGGACATCATGTATGACGGGCGCACGCACATCACCGTTGCCCCATATGTTTGGTTGCCGTCGATCAGCTCTAGTTTTCAATTCCAGGTTCCGACGCTGGGGACTCGGCCGCCGACCATCATAGAAAATTCGGTCACGGCTGGACCGAGCAACTATCTGCCGAAAGTCAACTCGGCGTTGATGCTCTCCGCCGACGTTCGCAAGGGCCCATATGATTTCTTCGGCGATCTCATCTACCTCAACGCCTCCACCAGCTCCACCATCCACACGACCTTTAGTGGGCCGCTGGGGCTCGTCCAAATACCGGTGACGTTCAATGCGAACGCACATATGTCCGTAGCTCTTTGGGAGGCAGCGGTCGGCTACACCTTTGCGCAAGGGCACAACGCCGACTTCGAAGGTTTCGTTGGATATCGTCAGTTTCCGCTGAACATCCACTTCGACTACCGCGTGATCGTTGCCCAGGGCGGAATTTTCGCGCCGTCCGGGTCGGTTTCGAGGTCGGCGTATGCAAACGACGTTATCTTCGGGGTGCGCGGCCGCGCATTTCTTAGCACCAGCCGCTTTTTCGTGCCCTATTACCTCGATTACGGCACGGGTGGTAACAACCAATCGTGGGAGGGCTTTGCCGGCGGCGGCTACGCCTTCAATCACGGCCAAAGCCTGGTCGTGCTGTGGCGCGCTCTGAACTACAACTCGTTCCCGCCCAACTTCCACGTTCAGAAGATGAGCATGTACGGACCGCTGCTGGGGTATACGTTCCAGATATAGTTCTCGTCTGCGGGCCCATCAGGGAGGACGGCTGCAATGGACATTCTGACGTGACCCCAGTCGATTTTTTGGTTCGTCTGGCCGTGGCTGCACTCTTGGGCGTTGCGATCGGTCTGGAGCGCCAGTGGCGCCATCGGCCGGCCGGCTTGCACACCAGCAGCCTGATATCGATCGGCGCCGCGCTCTTTGCGTTGCTGGACACCACAGTGAACGCAGGCGATAAAATGTTTATCGTTGGCGGCGTCGTAACGGGCGTGGGCTTCATCGCCGGCGGCGCTATCTTGCGCTCTGGACTCAACGTTACCGGACTCAATACCGCCGCAACGATGTGGGCGACCGCGGCAGTTGGAGCGCTGGCGGGATTTGGGCTGTGGCCGCAGGCAGCCGCCGGCGCTGTGGCGGTGGTTGGATTCAATCTCGTGCTTCAGCCTTTGGCGGATGCGATAGACCGGCGCAGCGGCCAAGTCGGCGAAGTCGTCTACAAACTTTCGATCGTCTGCGACCCGGGCAGCCAACCCGCCATCAGTGCGGCGATCCTTAGCGCAATCGGTGGATCGCCGCTGGCACTTCAGTCGCTCACTCGGGAGCAGGGCGAGGGGAAGAACGTCGAGTTGCATGCCAACATCTTCTCGCCGCGGCCCGAGCCCAAGAAGATCGACAATCTATCCTCGCAACTGCTCTCCGCGCCCGGCGTGGAACGCGTCGATTGGAACAGCGCTTACGCGGCGTAGCGTTGGCGCGCTACGAAGCCTCGTCACCGTAGATAAGAGCGGTCTTCGTCGTCCCGTCGGCGAGATAGCTCGCAAACTCGATCTGCAGCGACTTGAAGAACTCGTCGGCCGCCTTCTGGCCTTTCTCTTCCTTTTCATCGGCGCCAAGCACGTGAGTCGAATATCCAAACTCGGCGACCAACGGCTCGAACTTATCGGGAA
>JBPYDW010000206.1:0-2262 GCA_051986335.1 Vulcanimicrobiaceae bacterium
GCCGAGAACCAAATCGCGCGGGACGTTCTCGACGATCTTGCTCTTGGCCATGCGGA
The DNA here is from genome assembly GCA_051986335.1 of Vulcanimicrobiaceae bacterium. Taxonomy (GTDB): domain Bacteria; phylum Vulcanimicrobiota; class Vulcanimicrobiia; order Vulcanimicrobiales; family Vulcanimicrobiaceae; genus JBPYDW01. The sequence goes on from JBPYDW010000206.1 coordinate 57, forward strand.
ACTTTTCTACCACGCGCGGCATCACGATCGCGTGCAGCTGCGCAATCGTGACGTCTTTGACGTTGCGCCCGTCGAGAGTGTGTACGGCAAACGTCGAGGTCTCGTCGGCAGGCCCGGCGCCGTATTGCTTCTTGATCTCTTCGGCTTCGGTCAGCGTCGTCTTCAGTCCGAGCGAGATGTCGTTGGTCACGATGTTGCCGCCGACCGGCAGCGTCGCCGTGTAGATCGCGCCGCCCGCCGAATAGACGGCGATGTCGGTCGTACCACCGCCGATGTCGAGCAACACCACGCCGACTTGCCGCTCTTCGGGGAGTAGCGTCGCCGCCGAGCTTGCCAGCGGCTCGAACACCAAGCCCGAGGCTTCCAGTCCGGCGCGATGCACGCACTTGAGAACGTTGGTAATGAACGTGCTGCCGCCGGTGATGATGTGCGTGTCGACTTCGAGACGGCCACCGGCCATGCCGACCGGATCCTCGACGCCGTCTTGCCCGTCGACGGTGAAGTAGCGCGGTAGCGCGTGAATGATCTGGCGATCGGCCGGAAGATTGATGATCTTGCTAGCGTCGATCACCCGGCGCACGTCGCCGTGCGAGACTTCGCGGTCTTCTGAAGATACCGCCACCACCGCCCGGTTGTTGGTGCTGCGGATGTGATCGCCGGTAATGGCCACGTACACGTCTTGGATATGCAGGCCGGCCATACGTTCGGCGCGCTCGGTCGCCGCCTCGATCGACTTGATCGTCTCCTCGAGGTCGACCACCACGCCCTTGCGCATCCCCAGCGAGGGGGCTTCACCGACACCGACGATTTCGAGGCCGTGGGGCCCCTCGGAGGCGACCACGGCACAGGTCTTGGTCGTCCCGATGTCCAGCCCGCAGACGGTCTCTTGCTTCATCCGATGCCGCTTCTCTCCCCTAACAGCCGCTAACCCCTAGATATTGGGGAACCAGGTTCCAAACCCTACAACGGGTATGGTCCCGCGAGGTTTTCCGGAAGGTTTCACCCGCGGGCCGCGCCTCCTTGCGAATAGCCTGTGGAGGAGCAAAACTCAACCTTGACGGCCCCGGCAACCGGGCGAATCCCGCCTGTGCGACCGCTTGCGTTCTGGAGTTACTTTGGCACGCCGCGCGGGTACGTTTAGCCAACCGCAACGATTCAGCGCGCCACGGCGAAGCGCCGGGAGTGCGCGCGGAGGCTGGAGCTCTATCGGCCTTTCAAAGGAAATTAATTAATTTCACCGATAAAAAGCACCTCGCCCTAGCGAGCCAGGGGCGACTAAGCTATTATGCTTTGATTATCGAGTGTTCACAAGCGAGCGTGGAGGGTCGCCTTGAACAAGCAGATTGCACTATTGGGCCTGTGCGCCGCGTTACTTGCCGCTCCGGCGGCGGCGGCGTCCACTGTCGATGCGACAAGCCTTGCCTCGGGCACGTACACCGTTACCGTCGTGAAGATCATCGACAACAAACACATTTACGTGACGCTGCCTGACGGCACGCAAACGATGCTGACCGCCGGACGCGATAGCGTTGACTTTACAAAGGTCAAAGAGAACGACCAGCTCAAGCTCTCGATCGATAAGGGCGACGTGCTGGTCTACCTCGATCTCACAACCCACCAATAACTTCCTACTTATAAACAATTACCGGCGTACCGATCGCGCGCAAGTCAATGGCGCGGATCGGGCGGCCGTGCGCTGTCTGGTTGAGGATCGGCTGTACCAGCGGAATCTTCTTTGCCAGATCCGCGTCGTCGCCGAACATGACGTCGATGCCACTGCGCAGCTTCACGGTGAGCTGCCGGTAGCGATCGAACGAGAGCTCGCGCAATGGAACGCGCGCGGCCTGCAGCGTCAGCGCATCGTCCCGCATAGCGGCCAGTCTCGAATCGACCAGAAACCCGCCCGGCGGCGCGAGATCGAACGGCGGAACGGCGGTCAGCGTCGGTAGCGTTGCACTCGGGTCGGGATGCAACGAAAGCACGCGCAGGTTTTGGTCCAACAGCGCCGTCTGACCGCGCGATTCGATAACCGCAAACGGGGAGCGCTCCTGTACGAAGATCGTCACCTGCGCCGGCGGAAGGCGCTGTATCGTCACTTGCAAGACGTACGGAATCGTCTCCACCCGGTTTGCCGCAGCACGCATATCTTGCAACCAGAGATTGCGGTTCCCGGCGATCGCGGCGGCGCGAACGATCTGCTGCGTCG
>JBPYDW010000207.1:0-5345 GCA_051986335.1 Vulcanimicrobiaceae bacterium
TCAAACCGGTGGGATTGCGCGACCCTCGTACCGGCCAGACGCCGTTTGCCGTCGTCCAACTGCGCAAGGAGAACGTTGCCGGAACGGCCTTCAACCTGGTCGGATTTCAAACGCGATTGACCTGGCCGGCGCAAAAGGAAGCATTTGGAAAATTCCCCGGCCTGGCAGAGGCGGAGTGGCTGCGCTTGGGCGTCATGCATCGCAATACGTTTCTCGATTCGCCGCGGGTGCTCGACGCGACGTTGCGGCTGCGCGGTACGGTGAACTTGCGTTTTGCCGGTCAGATCACCGGTGCGGAAGGGTACGTCGAAGCCGCTGCTTGCGGCGCGATCGCCGGCATTCATAGCGCGCGCGAGATGCTCGGTTTGCCGCCGCTGGACGTTCCGCGCGAAACGGCGCTAGGCGCAGTCGTCGCGCACTTACAGAACACGACGACGCACGACTTTCAACCGGCTAACGTCACCTGGTCGTATTTTCCGCCGCTCGACGACGGCGGCGGCCGCAAGCTCGGCAAGCGCGAAGTGCGCGCCGCAATGGCGCGACGTTCTCTGGCGGCGCTCGAGACGTTCAAGGAGCACATGGGGAGCTACCGCCTAGTTGAGTCGGCGGTTTGAAACCCGGCGGGCGGCGCCGGTGTAGTAGAAGCCCGGTATGAAAATTCGATCGACGACCATCTTGGCCGTGCGGCGTAATGGCATGCTGGCTATCGCCGGCGACGGCCAGGTCACGCTGGACAAGGTCGTCATGAAGCATGGTGCGCGCAAGGTTCGCCGCATTGCCGGCGGCAGAGTGCTGGCCGGCTTCGCCGGTTCGGCCGCCGACGGCATCACGCTGCTCGAAAAGTTCGAGAAAAAGTACAACGAGTATAAGGACCTTACGCGGGCCGCGGTCGAGCTTGCCAAGGAATGGCGTCAGGACCGTGCGTTGCGCCGTCTAGAGGCGCTGCTGATCGTCGGTACGCCGGAGCATCTGTTCGTTGTGTCGGGAACCGGCGACGTGATCGAGCCCGACGAGCCGATCGCGGCAATCGGCAGCGGTGGTCCGTATGCGCAGGCGGCCGCGTCGGCGCTGGTGCGTAACACCGATCTCGCCGCCGAAGACATCGCCCGAAAAGCACTGGAGATTGCCGGCGAAATTTGCATCTACACCAACGCCGATCTGATCGTGGAGACGCTGCAATGACCGTCGTCTCGGTTGCACCGGACTCGCTGACTCCGCGTCAGATCGTGGAAGCGCTGGACAAGTACATCGTCGGCCAGAGCGCGGCGAAGCGCGCGGTCGCGGTTGCGCTGCGCAATCGCTATCGCCGCAACAACGTGCGTCCCGACCTGCGCGAGGAGATAACGCCAAAGAACATCTTGATGATCGGTCCCACCGGGGTCGGCAAGACCGAAATCGCGCGGCGGCTAGCGGGTCTGGTCGGCGCACCGTTCGTGAAAGTCGAAGCCACCAAGTACACCGAGGTCGGATACGTGGGGCGCGACGTCGAGTCGATGGTACGCGACTTGGCCGATCAAGCCGTTCGTATGGTCGGCGACGAGCGACGCGAGGAAGTCAAAGACTTGGCGGCGCGACAAGCGGTCGAGCGCGTCATCGACGTGCTCTATCCGGAGACGCGTCCGCCGCAGCCGCCGTCGCAGCAGAATCCGTTTGCGGCGACGCTCGGTTCAATCTTCGGCAGCGGCTACACGCCGCCGCAAGCCTCGCAGCCATCCACTAGCGTGCCGCCGACCGGCAGCGAGAAGGAGCGCATACGCGAACAGGCTCGCGGCGAGATCGAGCGCGGATTCTACGACGTTCGCTTGGTCGAGATCGAGGTTGAGGAGACGCCGAGCGTACCGATCGGCATGATGGGCGGCTTCGATCCCAGCGGCAGCGGTGGCGATCTGGGCGAGATGCTCGGCGGCCTGCTCCCCAAGCGCAAAGCGAAGAAGCGCGTCACCATCGCCGAAGCGCGCCGCATATTCGAACAGGAAGAAGCCAACAAACTGATCGACATGGATGCGGTTAAACGCGAAGCGCTGCGGCGCGCCGGCGAGGACGGCATTATTTTCATCGATGAGATCGATAAGGTCGCGGGCCGGCAGGGTTCGATGGGGCCGGACGTTTCGCGCGAAGGCGTGCAGCGCGACATCTTGCCGATCGTCGAAGGATCGACCGTGAACAGCAAATACGGTCCGCTGAAGACCGATCACATTCTGTTTATCGCAGCCGGCGCTTTTCACACCAGTAAGCCTGCGGATCTCATTCCCGAGCTGCAAGGCAGGTTTCCGTTGCGGGTAGAGTTAGATTCGCTGACCGCCGACGATTTCAAGACGATTCTCACCCAGCCGCGCAATGCACTGGTGGAGCAATACAAGGCGCTGCTGGCCACCGAAAACGTCACGCTCGACTTCCGTCCCGACGCGATCGAGCAACTGGCGAAATTCGCGATGCAAGTGAACGAAACGAGCGAGAACATCGGCGCGCGCCGGCTGCATACGGTGCTCGAGCGCCTGCTCGAAGACGTGGCTTTCGCCGCTCCCGAGAACGCCGGAACCATCGTCATCGATGGGGACTACGTCCGCGCGCACCTATCGCAGATCGTCGAAAACGCCGACCTTTCAAACTATATCCTGTAACTCGCCGGCAGATAATTGGGTCTTTGTCATCAAGCCCGCGGGCCGTGGGCACTGGTAGGCTAGTGGCAGGCCCGGGAGGAGGTGACGAACCCTTGATTTCAACCGATGCACCGGCCGCAGTAATTCATCCCGGTGAAACCCTGCTTGAAGAGTTCATGTTGCCGCAACACATCTCCACGCAACGGCTCGCTGCCGAGCTGGAGATGCCAAGTTTCTGCCTGACCGCCATCCTGCACGGCGAAGCGCGTATCACGCTCGACACCGCACGCCGCTTGGCCGAAATCTTCGACACCTCTGCCGTCTTCTGGACGAAAATGCAGTCGCGCTTCGATGACGCACATGGATGGGCTGATGTCGCCGAAGCACAGGATGTGCGAGAGGCGGCCGACGCACAAGGCCACTAAGGAGCGGGGCGAGCCGCGGGCGTAGAATAGACGCGCCATGCCCTACATCCGCGAGATCATTCGAGAAGGCCAGCCGACGCTGCGCAAGATCGCCAAGAGAGTCAAACTCGAAGAGCTGCGCGATCCGATCGTACAGCAGTTGATCGACGACATGTTCGAAACGATGTACGATGCGCCGGGAATCGGTCTGGCCGCTCCGCAGGTCAACGTCTCGAAGCGGATCTTTACCATCGACTTGCAAGACGGAGACCCCAAGCACGGTCCGTTCGTCGTGGTCAATCCGAAATTCGAGGTGACGGAAGGCGAGGAGTGGCGCCGCGACGGGTGCCTCTCGATACCGGGTTACATCGGCGAGACGCAACGCTTTACGCACGTCGTCGTATCCGGCTTCGATCGCTACGGCGAGCGCATTCGCTTGGAGGGTGACGGTCTGTTCGCGCATTGCTTGCAGCACGAGATCGACCACCTCAACGGCGTGCTCTACGTCGACAAAGCGCGAAACTTCGGGCCGATCCCACCGGAGGAGGAAGAAGAGTTGATCGAAGAGGGCGGCGAGGCGGTAGGGGAAACTGCGAGCCTCTCGTAGGCTACGCGCACTGTTCTTCGGCTCGAGCGATTTTGCCGTGCCGAGTTTGCGTGCGCTGCTCGAGCTCGCCGATGTCTACGGCGTCGTAACCCAACCGGATCGACCCGCCGGACGCGGCAAGAAGCTACGGGCAACACCGGTGAAAGCAGCGGCGATGGAACTGGGACTGCGCGTTTTCGAGCCGCTCAAACTCGGCGAATTTACAAAGAGCATCGCGGCGCAACCGTGGGACGTTTTCGCCTTGGCGGCCTACGGGCGCATCTTGCCGAAGCCGCTGCTCGACCTTCCGGCGATCGGTGCGCTCAACGTTCACCCCTCGCTGCTGCCGAAGTATCGCGGTGCAACGCCGATTCAGGCAGCGTTGGCCGCCGGCGATACCGTTACCGGCGTAACGGTCATGCTGATGGATGCGGGCATGGACACCGGCGACGTCGTGTTGCAGGAACCGGTTGAGATCGGTGCGTCGGAAAACTACGGCGAACTTCACGACCGGCTCGCACAGATCGGAGGACGCCTGCTGCTCGACGCGCTGATTTTGGCGCAGACCGGAAATCTGACGATGCAGCCGCAGCACGGTGCGGCGAGCGTGACGCGGCCGATCGCCAAGAGCGACCTCACGATCGACTGGAATTGGGACGCCCGGCGAATCGTGAATCATGTGCGCGCGTATTCTCCACAACCGGCCGCGCGCGCCACGCTCGATCGCGAGACGTTTAAGATATTGCGCGCACACGTTTTAGGCGGCACCGGAGCGGTGCAGGCCGGAGAGATCGACCAGACGCGTGCGGACGCGTTGGTCGTGGGTTGCAACGGCGGCGCGGTGGTGCTCGACGAGATCGTTCTTCCCAACCGAAGCCGCGAGCCCGGAATCGCGTTGCTGGCGCGGCGTCCACGCAGAAATCCAGCGTGAGCAACGCGCGCGAGGTGGCGTTTGCGGTCGTTCGCGACGTCTTTCCGGATTCGGGAAAAGGCGGGCGCGGCGCTCAAGAAGCGCTGGATTATCGCTCCGGCAAGGCCGGTTTGGACGCCCGTGACCGCGCCTTTGCGACCGAGCTCGCGTACGGAACGATCAAAATGCGTCGGGCGCTGGATTGGTATTTGGCGCCGTTCGTCGGCGAGCGCGCGAAGACGCTCCCGCCCGCTATCCTCGACACGCTGCGCCTCGGCGTCTTCGAGTTCGTCTACACGCGCGCCGACGAACACGCAACGGTCTTCGAACTGGTCAACATCGCCAAGAAATACGGGCACCGCGGCATCGCCGGATTGGCCAACGCCGTGCTGCGATCGTTCCTGCGCGATCGTCCGGCTGCGCCGGCGCGCGAAGACTTTGAAACCGACGACGACTTTGTGGGAACGGTCTACTCCTTGCCGAGTTGGCTCGTGCGCGTGTTACGCGGCGTCTTCGGGCCCGAGTTGGTCGCGATACTCGACGGCGTCAACGCGCCGGCCCAATCGGCCATCGTCGTGAACCGGTTGCGCACGACCCTCGAAGCGGTGGAAGCAGCGCTGCAAGCCGCCGGAATCACCACGCGCAGATCGCCGTTCGCCGAGGAAGTGTTGCTAACGGGCGCAGCGGCGTACGTGCGGGCGAATGAGGCGGCTGCGGTCGGCGATTGGTGGATACAGTCGGAGTCGTCGGCGCTGCCGGTGGCGGTGCTGAACCCGCAGGCCGGCGAAGCCGTTCTGGACGTCGCCAGCGGCCGGGGCAACAAAGCGTTGCAGATCGGGGCGCGA